>CAJBSR010000440.1 GCA_903958285.1 uncultured Sphingomonadales bacterium | reverse complement strand
GGGCGGCACTTTCACCATTTCCAACGGCGGCGTGTTCGGTGGTCTGATGTCCACCCCGATCATCAACCCGCCGCAGAGCGCCGTTCTCGGTCTCCACCGCATTGAAGATCGTCCGGTCGTTCGCGACGGCCAGATTGTGATCCGCCCGATGATGTATCTGGCGCTTAGCTATGATCACCGTTTGATTGATGGGCGCGAAGCGGTGACGTTCCTCGTCGCGGTTAAGAACGCGATTGAAGATCCGACGCGGCTGCTGATTGATCTATAATATCTGATCCGTTCGGGCTGAGCCTGTCGAAGCCCTGTCCTTCTACTTGTTGAAGGCCGAAAGACGGAAAGCAGCCCTTCGACAGGCTCAGGGCGAACGGAGCAAGCAATGACCGACACCAATTTCGACCTTATCGTCATCGGCGCTGGCCCGGGCGGTTACGTGGCCGCAATCCGTGCGGCACAGCTCGGCCTGAAGACGGCCTGCGTCGAAAGCCGCGAGACGCTGGGTGGCACATGCCTCAACGTCGGCTGCATCCCTTCCAAGGCGCTGCTTCACGCGTCCGAACTTTATGAGGAAGCGCATTCCGGGTCGCTCACCAAATTCGGCATCACCTTCAAGGATGTGAAGGTCGATATCCCCGCGATGCAGGCTGAAAAGACCAAGGCCGTTGGCGAACTGACCGGCGGGATCGAGTTTCTGTTCAAGAAGAACAAGGTCACCTGGATCAAAGGCCGCGCCGCGTTCACGTCGTCCAACAGCATTGATGTTGGTGGCACAGCATACACCGCGAAAAAGATAATGATCGCAACCGGCTCGTCAGTTACGCCGCTGCCGGGTGTCGAGATCGATCAGAAGGTTGTTGTTGATTCCACAGGCGCGCTGATGCTTCCCAAGGTGCCGAAGCATCTGGTCGTGATCGGTGGCGGCGTCATCGGGCTTGAACTGGGCAGCGTATGGAAGCGCCTTGGCGCGGAGGTGACCGTGGTCGAGTATCTCGACCAGCTGCTCCCTGGCATGGACGGCGAAGTCCGCAAGGAAGCCGCCAAGATCTTCAAGAAACAGGGCATGGTGCTCAAACTGTCGACCAAGGTGACAGGTGTTGCAGTGAAGGGCGGCAAAGCGACCGTCACCGTTGAGCCTGCTGCGGGGGGTGCGGCCGAGGCGTTGGAGGCTGATTGCGTCCTCGTCGCCATTGGTCGCCGCCCGAACACCGATGGCTTGGCACTCGACAAGGCAGGCGTGGCGCTTAACGTACGCGGCCAGATTGAGGTCGGCCATGATTTCCAGACCAAGGTCCCCGGCGTTTATGCCGTGGGCGATGTCACCCCCGGCCCGATGCTCGCGCACAAAGCCGAGGATGAAGGCATTGCTGCCGCCGAATTCTGCGCGGGGCTGACCGGTATTGTGAACCATGACGTCATCCCCGGCGTCGTTTACACCATGCCCGAATTCGCCAGCGTCGGCCTGACCGAAGAGCAGGCGAAGGAAAAGGGCGAGATCAAGGTCGGCAAGTTCCCGATGATGGCCAATAGCCGTGCCAAGACAAACCGCGACACGGATGGCTTTGTGAAGGTCATCGCCGATGCCAAGACGGACCGAGTTCTCGGCGTGCACATCGTTTCATCGCTCGCCGGCACAATGATTGCCGAAGCCGCGCTGGCCATGGAGTTTGGCGCGACGAGCGAGGACATCGCCTATACCTGCCACGCGCACCCGACCCATGCGGAAGCGCTGAAGGAAGCGGCGATGGCGGTGACCGGCAAACCGATCCATATGTAAGCGGATGCGGCCGCGGCGCGCCATTTACCGGCTTCACCTCTGGACCGGCTGGCTGATCGGCATTCCGCTGCTGTTCTGGACGATCAGTGGACTTTGGATGGTTGCCCGCCCCATTGACGAAGTGCGCGGCGCCCATCTGCGCGCGGAACCGGCACGGCTGGTGCTTCCCGCGCAGGTCATCGCCCCACAAACCAATGGCCGACCAATTCTCTCGGCAAAATTGGAACAACGCCCTTGGGGAGCGCAATGGACCATCGATTATGTTGATGGCGGCGTTGGGCGGTCTGATCCGGAAACCGGACGCTATCTCAAGCAATTGACACTCTTCGAGGCGCGGCGGGTGGTGCAGTCCACTTATGCCGGCAAAGGCGCGTTGACCGCTTTGAAATTTGTACCTGCCGACCGCAACCCGCTTGAGTTGCGGCGTGATCGACCTGCATGGGAAGCTGATTTCGACGACGGCGCACACATCTTCATCGATGCGGATAGCGGTGCTGTGCTCGCTGTGCGCACAGGGCAATGGCGGCTCTATGACTTCATGTGGGGCCTTCACATCATGGACCTCCAGACGCGGGAGGATACGCATCATCCCATCCTCATCGGGATGGCGGCGCTTGCAGGCATAGGCACAATTCTTGGGTTGGTCTTGTTGCCGCTGGCTTCGCGTCGGAAGCGGCAAGGCAAGGCGCTATGATACCGCTGCCCGTTTGGCTTGATCTCTTTGGTATCGCCGTATTCGCGGCATCCGGGGCGCTTGCGGCCGCACGCAGGGGGCAGACACTTGTCACTTTCTCCTTCTTCGCCCTTGTGACCGGCGTCGGTGGAGGGACCGTCCGGGATTTGCTGATCGGAGCACCGGTTTTCTGGGTGCAAGACTGGCGCGTGCCTGCGATCTGCCTCGCGGTGGTCGGCCTCATCTGGATCACCCCGGTGCGATGGTGGCAGGGCAGGGCGCTCGATTGGTTTGATGCGGTTGGGCTTGCGGTCTATGCTGTATTGGGGGCCTCCAAGACGCTCGCCATGGGGATTGCACCCATCACCGCCGTGCTGATGGGGGTCATCACGGCCTGTGTTGGCGGCATCATCCGCGATGTGCTGGCGGGTGAACCCTCTATCCTGCTGCGTCCTGAAATCTATGTGACAGCGGCAGCGCTGGCGGCAGGGTTGTTTGTTCTTTTGACATGGGTTGGCATGCCACTGCTCATTGCCGCCATCATCGGGGGAATCGCGGGATTTGCGCTGCGCGCTATGGCGATTGTGAAAGGTTGGGCGATCCCGTCCTATAAAGGCTGATGCATGTGAGGGTTGACGTGTCTGTCAATCCTGACGCAGCATGTCTTTATGAAGACCGTTGACCATATCGCAGCCCGGGTCCGTTCCCAGAAGGAACTTCTGCCGGCCTTGTACGACCGCTTTGATTTCGATCAGATGCCGGAGCGCTTTGCCGCGAAGCCGGAGGATGTGACTGAATTCCGAGCAGGTTCGGCCTTTCCGCGTGAGGAGATGCTGAAAGACAGCGAGCTCGTTGGGCGTTTCCGTGAGTACACAAATCTCGGTGACATCACGGGCGATGCTTATGCCGCGCTGATGCCGCAATATGGCTTTCGTCCGCTCGTCGATATGCTGCGGACAGCGTGTGACAAGGGGTTGGACGCCGTGCCCAACGCGCCGCCGGAACTCGTCGCGCTGATCACTGAGATGGAACGCGTGCCTGATTGGCTCGATATGCGCATGGTGGAAGCGGGTGCTAAGGAGGAGCGCAATAGTGCGGCCAACCTGTCGCCTTTCGCGATCCGTGGGGCCTTCATCGCGACTTTCCTCAATAAATACTCCGCGCTACCAATGGCGCTGACGGGGACGTTGAGCCACGCGACAGCTGCGCGGCGGGTGAAGGAAACCGCGACCTTCTTCACCACGACGATCCTGCCAGGTGCGCTGCAGCGGTTCGGCCCGGGGTTTCATGCAGCGGCTATGGTGCGGCTGATGCATTCGATGGTGCGGGTGAACGTCCTGACACGCCCCGGCATGTGGGACGAAAAGACCTATGGCGTCCCGATCCCGCAATTGGATCAGATGCCTGCGGGTCTGATTCCCATCTACTTCCTGTCGAATGATGTGCTGAAAGCGGGGCGCACGACCTTCACGCCCGCCGAGCGCGCGCGGGTTGAGCTGGCCCGCTACCGTTGTTTTCTGCTTGGTCTACCGGAAGATTTGCTGGCGGATACGCCGGAAGAGATCGTCCGCATCTGGCTGACGCGCAGCGCGACACTGCGCCACGAATATGATGACAAAATTTGTGGTGGCCTCTTGCGCGCGACCATGGAGGCAGAGTTGTCGAATGACCGCTCCTTGCAGGGCCGTGCTTTCCGCAAGCTGGAACGTTCCTTTGCGCGGGTGTTCCTCGCCAAAGCGTTCCTCAATGGCGATTATGCCGCCGCCGAACGCGTTGGCGTGCGCATCACAGGCATGGATAAGTTCCTTTACGCGGCAACGATTGCCGTCATTCTCTTCCGCATGGCAGCCTATCGCCTTGCAGGAAAACTGCCGGTGATCAGCGATCTTGCGGACCAGCACCTGATTTCAAAGCTCCGTCGTCAGCTTGCTGGCTATGGCCATGCCGAATTCACTTCGGATGCTGCGAAGTATAAACCGGCAACAGCGGCAACCTGATTATCGACGCCTGTAACGATTGCCACACGGTTGTAGCGCTTGCTACACGAACCGAATGACGATCCCAGAAGACAAGCGTGCACTGATCCTCGATAAGTTGGCCGACCATGTGTTGGCCAACGGCCTATCCGCCTCCAGCCTACGCCCGCTGGCAAAAGCGGCGGGGACGAGTGACCGGATGCTGCTTTATTATTTCGCCGATAAAGGCGAACTTGTTGCGGCGGTGCTCCAGCATATTGCGCACCGCATGGTGACGCTGATGGAAGGTGCTGCTGCCCCTGAACCCTTACCCTATGATGCGTTGCTGTCTCGGCTTTCGGCCGCACTCTCAGATCCCGGATTTGCGCCCTTTATGCGTGTCTTTCTCGAAGTGGCGAGCGGTTCCGCCAATGGCGACGCTTCTCTCGCGCGGATTGGTGAGACCATCGGGCGTGGCTTTCTGGACTGGGGCAAGGCCCAGCTTAAAAGCGATATGCCCGAAGAGGACGCTGCACGCCTGATGGTGATGCTGGAAGGCACCGTCTTCCTCCGTGCGATCGGCATGGGGGATGTGTGCGAAAGGGCGCTCCGCCTTAAAGGATGAAGTGATCGCCGGCACCGCGCACAGTGATGTCGCCGATGGAGACGCCCCAAGGCTGGTTGATCACATGCAGGATGGCATCGGCGATGTGGACGGGCGCGAGGCTGGCATAGTCGATGTTTTCAGCGTCGAGCCGCTCGGCGGGAAAGGTGCCTGCGCCCATCTGTTCGACCATCGACACGAACTCGGGCATATTTTGGCCAAGAATGCCGACGCCTGCTGCCTGATTGATGACCGTCGCGGACAGTCCCGTGGTCGGAACACCCGTCGGCTTGACTGTCGTCACCTTGATTTTGCCACGGGATTCCACACGCAGGCTTTCAGACAGGAAGCTAACGGCAGCCTTGGTCGCCCCATAGATGCCCGCACCCGCCACCGGGAAGTTGCCGTAAATGCTGGCGACGTTGACGACCTGTCCGCGGCCCTGGCTGATCATCTGGTCATGTACTGCGATGATGCCGTGCATGATGCCTTTCAGGTTGATGTCGATACAGCGATTCCAGGCGTCGAGCGCCGCTTCATGGTCCGCCCAGAAGGCCAGCGGCATGTTGCCCGCATTGTTGACCATAACGTCGATGGCGCCGAATTCGGCCACCGTCGCGGTCGCGAGGCCCTTCATCTGTCCGATGTCACGAACGTCCACGCCAGCGGAACGCGCAATGCCGCCATCGGCACGGATAGCAGACGCCACGGCTTCGGCAGCACCTGCATCAATGTCCGCGCACATGATCTTTGCGCCGAGGGCAGCTGCCTTTTCGGAGACGAGCCGGCCAAAGCCGCCGCCTGCGCCAGTGATGATGATGCTTTTGCCTTCGACATGGTTGGTCATGCTCTGTCCTCTCTAGCCTGTTGCAATTCTCATAACCGTTCGTGTCGAGCGAAGTCGAGACACCTGGGCGTGTGGTCCAACGTCCCTCTACGTCGCTCGGGACGAACGGAGGTGTGGGTGCCTTACCCGCGCACGACACCTGTGACGCTGAACGGCTTCAAATCCGCTGGAGGATTGGCGGGCTCGGAGAGTTCGCGCTGCCACAGGCCGATGTCGCTCCATTGGCCGTTCTTAAAGCACACTTCACGATAGGCCCCAGCGCGGCGGAAACCGACCGACTCATAGAGCTGGATGAGCTTGTCATTGGGCGTCATCAAAGTGCAGATGGCTTGGGTGAAGTTTTGTTCAGTCAGCGTTGCGACGAGCGCCTGCAACAGGCTGCGGCGGATGCCTTTGCCTTCAAGTTCTCCGGCTGCATAAACGGCGACTTCCACACCAAAGCGATGCGTTTCGCCGGGGCGGAAGGCCTTGGCATAGGCATAGCCGAGGACGACATCCCCTTCGGCCGCGACAATCCACGGAAAGGTGTCATCACTGTTCTCGATCCTTGTGCGCATCTGACGGGCATTTGGGGCAGAGGTTTCGAACGAAACAGCATTGGTGGCGACATAGGGCGCGTAGATTGCGGCAATCGCCGAAGCGTCGTCGGGCGTGGCGGCGCGAAGTTCGATCATGAAAAAACCTTGTCCAATAGAGTTTTGAAAAAGCTGTCCCGCGCTTTTTGGCGGGGCACAGTGGGGCAAGACAGGCAGCGAACCTGGACGGCAGGGCCGGAAAGGACATGGAGCCCATCTTCTAGGCCGGTAGCCATAGACGCTTGCTGCCGGAAAATGGCCTTCGACCATGCATCGCGGGCAGGCGTTGCAGGGTCTTCGGCAAACCAGCCTTGGGCGAACATCTCCATCCACGAGGGAATGCGGTCGAGATAGAGCGGGCGCACCTCCGCTGGATCGAGTTTGGCCCGCTTGGCCGCTTCCGCCACGGCATCGTCAAGGGAGCCGAAAGCATCAATCAGGCCAAGCTGACGCGCTGATCCGCCATCCCATACACGGCCCTGCGCGATCTCTTCGACGCGAGCCAGCGGCAGCTTCCGCTCTGCGGCGACGAGCCCTGTAAAGCGACGGTAAATGTCCTCCACGCCGCCCTGCATCAGCTGATCTGTAACAGCATTGGTGCCACGCAGGATATCGGGTTGGCCTGATAAAGGCGTGGTCGCAATGCCATCGCCAGAGACGCCTATTTTGGCGGCGGTGTTCTCAAATGTGGGGAGGATGCCGAACACGCCGATGGAGCCTGTGATGGTCGCTGGCTCGGCGAACACCTTATCGCCTGCGGTCGCAATCCAATAGCCGCCCGATGCCGCGACATTGCCCATGGATACGATGACCGGCAACTTGGCCTTCTTGGCCTCCATGATCGCTAGACGAATGCGTTCTGACGCCAATGCGGACCCACCCGGTGAGTCCACCCGCACCACGAGGGCGTCAAGGCCCGCTGTTGCGACTGCGTCGAGAATGAGGCGAGCAATGGTGTCGCCACCCGCCGATCCTGCGGGGGCCTCCCCATCAACGATGCTCCCGGCGACCGTAACGACGCCAATCTTACCGCCATGTGGGGTGAAGGGATGGGCGGCAAGATAATCCGCGAATTCAGTCCCCCGGAAAGTGTCCGCAGCGGCGTCGCTGTCCTTCCCGGCAATTTCACCGATGCGTCGCGACCAAGAGATCCTGTCTCCCAATTTGTCGACCATGCCGGCGGTCAGGGCCGCCTTGCTAAAGCTGCCACCGGCGACGGAGGTGGCAGGGTTGGCGATATAGCTGTCCAGTTTCGCCTTGGGGCGGGCGGCCTTCACATCGGCCTTCCACGAGGAAAACAGCGCATCTGCCAGCTCCTGTCCGGCGGCCTTGGCCTCAGGCGACTGTTCGCTGCGGGTATAGGGTTCGATGAACGATTTGAACTTGCCGACGCGATAGACGTGGACGTTGACACCCAGCTTATCGATCAGCCCTTTAAAGTATGGCTGTGTCCCGCCCGGACCGGCAATAAACGTCATCCCCATGGGGTCGAGCCAGACTTCGCTTGCATGCGCGGCGAGCAGATAGCTGTCATCGGTATAGGCGGTCGCAAATGCGATGACGGGTTTTCCGGTTTTTCGGAATTTTTCTAGAGCATTTCCAACACGTTGGAGGGCGACCTGACCACCACCCCAGAAGCTGTCGAGATCAAGCGCCAGCACCTTAACCCGCTCATCCTTGGCGGCTGTCTCAATGCCATAGACGACGTCGCGCAGTCGGATTTGTCCGGCATTGCTGGCGGCGCCGGACAGCAGTTCTGCCGGGCTGACACTTTCAGGTTGTTCAACAATTGAGCCATCCAGCGTCACAAGAAGCGCGCCTTCTTCAATCTTGCCCGCATTTGGCGTGCCAGAAAGGAGGGCATAGAGTGCTCCGAAGAAGACAAGGAGCAGGAGAAGAACCAGCGCGTCCTTCACTCCGACCAGAAAACGCCAAGCCTTGCCCAAAAATGCCATCGGATACCCGCCAATATGATTTGTCTTTACGGAGCTAGCGGTTCGGGCGTGGCCTGTAAATCGGCCTTTGGGGGAACGGTAAATCAACCTTAACCGCTCTCCGTTAAACCGTGCGTATGGATGCATCCACCCACCAGACGCGACCACCACGGCCAGAGTCCGCTGTTTCTGCAGGCGTCGGCCTTGCGGGGCTTGCCGGCCTGTTCTTCTGGGTCACCGTGTCGCGGCAATATGGCATGGATGGCAGCTGGTCTGCACTCACCAATCTCATCGCATGCGGCATTCCGATGGTTCTCTGGTCCCTGCTGGTCGATAAGGTCCATCTGCGCGCCTCAACCGGGATCGATTGGGCCAATCCACGTCCGCTGCGGGAGGTGGTGGATATCTCGCTGGTCAAGATTGCGGGCCTTTGGGCCACATGGGGCGTCATTGGCGTCGTGTATTGTCTTGGCCGTTGGTATTGGCGCGGCAATTACCTGTTTTCGATGGAGGTGTTTGGCGCGGCTATCCCGTTTCTGCTCGGGTTGTCGGTACCCTATGTTCTCTGGCTTGATCGGTATTTGAAGGAACCGCGGGATGGCGCCTGGCATTTTGGCACTTGGCTCATCGGACAATCAGGCTGGAACGCGGAAGATATCCGCAATCATGCACGGGCATGGGCGGTTAAAGGCTTCTTCCTCGCTTTCATGTTTTCCATCGTTCCCGGTGGTTTTGCCCATGTGGTCGGCTGGGCGACGGCAGACATCCTTTCCAGCCCGGTGTCGATCGCCAATTGGCTGATCAGCCTAATGTTCCTCGTGGACGTTGCTTTCGCCACAGTTGGCTATCTGCTTACCATGAAGCCACTGGATGCGCATATCCGCACCGCCAACCCGCATATGCAGGGCTGGGTTGCCGCTTTGATGTGTTATCCGCCCTTCGTATTGATGGTCGAAGGTGGCGTCCTTTATTATCAGATGGGGACCTGGGGTGATGCCAGTTGGATGCATTGGTTTGAAGGCTCGCCGGTCCTGCTCGCGATCTGGGGCGGGGTGCTTGTGCTCCTCACGGCCATCTACGCTTGGGCCACGGTGGCTTTTGGGTTGCGCTTTTCCAACCTGACGCATCGCGGGATCATCACCAACGGGCCTTATGCCTTCACAAAGCATCCGGCCTATGTGTCAAAAAATGCGTTTTGGTGGCTGTCCACCTTGCCGTTCCTTGTGACGACAGACAACATGGTTGATGCCGTGCGGAACACTGTGATGCTCGCGCTGGTCAGCGCCGTTTATTACTGGCGCGCGCGGACGGAGGAGAAACATCTCCTGACAGACCCCGCCTATGTCGCTTATGCAAATTGGATGGAGGCATATGCCCCAATCCCGCGTGTCGTGCGATGGGTGACGGGGAAGGGGCCAAAGGTCGCTGTTCCGGCAGAGTAGGTTTTACAACGACCCCGCAACTGGTGCTGGAGGCGCTACCACTGGTTTCACCACCGGCAATGCAGGCGTCGGTACCACCCGCTGCTTCATACATTGGGTCGGATCGGGTCGCGGGAAAACGTCACAATTCCAAAGCACTTTGTCGAGCCCGTTGGAGCGGTTGCGCAGATAGCTAAAGGCCATCGCCGCCAATTGATCATCGGTCACAGGCATTTTGGTCGGCGCGCGGCGATTGTCGGTCCAGACGAGCACCTTGCAATAAGGTTTTACCGAACAGGATGCGAGGACAAGGCCAAGCAACTGTCCGGGGTCCGTATTCTTGGGCACGACAAAAGCGATGAAGTCGCCCGATGGGCTTTGGAGGCGGGGCTTGAAGCCATAGGCGTTGGCTGGAACGCCATTGCCCACAGGC
>CAJBSR010000439.1 GCA_903958285.1 uncultured Sphingomonadales bacterium | reverse complement strand
TCGTCCAGTGCCATCGCTTGCCTTCTCCCCCGGTCTGCGGTGCTGCCCCCGCTCTTGGCCCCGGTTATCATTAGCGGCGAAAGACAGCCGGGCACAAGGAGCGAGACAATGGCCGACGCGATCTATCCGGTACCGGCAGAGTGGGCCGAAAGCGCCCTGGTCAATAGCGCCAGCTATGCCTCAATGGCTGTGCGATAAACCTTCAAGCGCTCAACCGCTCCAAGGCACGTTCCGTAAAACGCGCAACCTCTTGAGGTCCGCCATTGAGAGCCCGCATTTTTCGCCATTCGGGAAGCACTTCGTCGGGCTTGAGAGCGCCCTGTGCGTAGCGTGCCCGGCTATAGCCTCGCGTCCGGATCCTCGGGATCAAATTTCTGTCCTTCGAGGCTAATGCGCCGGTCGGCTGCACGCCGCAGCGTTGCATAGCTGCAAGAAAGCCGAGTGTCCCGGCGCTGGCCCAGTCATAGCTCCAGCCGAAATATTCTCCTGAAATCAACAGCCCGACCGCGATCGCCCACAAATGCAAGGTGCCGAGCTTCTTTTGCAATTGCGCAGGTTGGGTCATGGTGGTCCTTCGAGCGGCAGGGAAGAAGATGATGGCAACTGCACCTGATCGTCTTTGAGATCGACGCCCGAAAGCTGCCGCCTTAACGATTCACGCAGCAGCCAGCCCAGCGTTTGTGCTGCCTGCGCCGCGGAAAGTCCGCCTGCATCGTGGATGTTGCTGATGCAATTGCGCTCGGAATCGGCGCGTCCGACGCGGGGTGCGAACGTCATATACATCCCGAGACTGTCGGCCACCGACAGACCGGGGCGCTCACCAATCACCATGACGGTAACGCGTGCGCGCAATCTCTCGCCGATCTCATCAGCCAGAGCAACGCGGGCCTGACGCGCGATCACCACAGGACCGATGGTCAATTCCGGCAATTGCGCGATGCATGCCTCTACCAGCGCCGCTGCTCTGGCTTGTACGCCCGAAGCTGAAAGGCCATCGCCGATCACGAACAACACATCGCAGACTTGTCCATCGGGCAGGGGCGTGGCTTCTGCCAGTCGCCGTCCCAGATCAGGCCTGCGCAAATAGGTGGGCCGGTCCGGGGCCGCGCTGCGGACGTGCACAACCGTTAGCGGGGCGAGTTCTGCCGCCAGTTTGGCAACGTCCAGTGGTGCATGGACCGCATCGCGGGCGCGGGCGTGATCCAATTGCAGATCGAGCACTGCGCGCAGCGGAAGGGCATCACCGGTGCGGCCAAGGCCGATCCGCGCAGGCATTGCCGCGCGCAAGGCCTGCCAGATGTCAGTCGCTGGAACTTTGGTAGAGCTCAACGCGCGCTCTCCAGCGCCATGCGACGCACAAGTGGCGACGTGGGGTCGGTCAGCGCACGGACGCCGCCATCCGGTTCCAGCATCCCCATCCGATCCAGCCATTCTTCGAATTCGGGGGCAGCGCGCCGGCCGAGTGTGGCGCGCAGATAAAGCGCATCGTGATAGGACAGCGATTGATACGACAACATCACATCATCGCCGCCCGGCACGCAAATTAGTAAATTGCAGCCTGCAACCGTGAGCAACGTCATCAGGCTGTCCATATCGTCCTGATCGGCTTCGGCATGGTTGGTATAGCAAACGTCGCAGCCCATCGGCAGACCGAGCAGCTTGCCGCAAAAATGATCCTCCAGCCCCGCACGGATGATCTGCTTGCCATCATAAAGGTATTCCGGGCCGATAAAGCCGACCACTGTATTCGCCAGCAGCGGATCGAAAGCGCGCGCCACACCATAGCTGCGCGCTTCCATCGTTTGCTGGTCTACGCCGTGGTGTGCATTGGCAGAGAGCGCCGCGCCTTGACCGGTTTCGAAGTACATCACGTTTTGCCCGACCGTGCCCCGGCCCAGCGAAAGTCCGGCCTGATGGGCCTCTCGCAGCACCGCCAGATCAATGCCGAAGCCACGATTGGCCGTCTCGCTGCCAGCCACAGACTGGAACACCAGATCAACCGGTGCACCGCGTTCGATCAGCGCGATGGTATTGGTCACATGCGTCAGTACGCAGCTCTGGGTGGGGACTTCGTAGCCTTGGCGCAAATCGTCGAGCATGGTTAGCAGCGTGGCGGCAGCGGCAATGCTGTCGCTGGCCGGATTCACGCCGATCACCGCATCGCCCACACCGTGCAGCAACCCGTCAAACACGGCCGCCGCAATGCCAAGCGCATCGTCTGCCGGATGATTGGGCTGAAGCCTTGTAGAAAGCCGGCCGCGCAGGCCGATGGTCGTGCGGAATGCGGTCACAACCTCGACCTTGGCTGCCACGGCAATCAGATCCTGATTGCGCATCAGCTTGGACACGGCTGCCACCATCTCCGGCGTCAGGCCTTGGGAAACCGCACGGATCGCCGCGCCCTCTGCTGCCATCAACCAATCGCGGAAGCAGCCTACAGTCAGGTGCGCAATCGGCGCAAATGCGGCGGAGGCGTGGCTGTCGATGATCAGCCGCGTCACTTCGTCGGCTTCATAAGGGATGAGTGTTTCTGTCAGAAACTGTGACAATGGCGTGTCGGCCAGTACCAGTCGAGCCGCGACCCGTTCAAGCGCACTGGCGGCACAAAGCCCTGCCAGTTCATCGCCGGACCGGGCTGACGACGCCGCTGCCATGACCCGTCGCAGATCGCCAAAATCATGGCGTGTGCCTGAAAGGTCGCACATATAACGCATGAAACACGGCCCCAATGACGATGAGGCAAACCCTCTGTCGAGCCTACTATGATGAGCACCGCATCGGTGTGCGTCAACCGGCCTGATAGCACACCAAGAACTCGGAATTCGCATGCAGCAAACCGGACAAAAGGCCCGGTTGGCCGTGATCTGCCCCCTTCTGAGTGGCCCAATTTCTATTTTAGAATTGG
>CAJBSR010000438.1 GCA_903958285.1 uncultured Sphingomonadales bacterium | reverse complement strand
CAGCCGGGTGCAGCGCCGACCGAGCTTGAAAAACAGGTGACGCAGATCGTGGAGCCTGCGCTTCGGTCGATCAACGGTGTGGATGAAATCAACTCGACCGTGCGTGAAGGCATGTCGATGACCTTCGTCCAGTTCCAGATTGGCACCGATATTGACCGCAGCGTGAACGATATCCGCGATGCGCTGACCAAGATCCGCAGCGATTTGCCAGACGGCATTCTTGAGCCGCAGGTCAACCGCGTCGACACCACGGGTGAACCCATCGCCTATATCTCCGCCGAAGCCGTCGACATGACGCTGGAGCAGTTGAGCTGGTATGTCGACGATGTGGTGGTCAAGCGCCTTCAGGGCGTGCCGGGGGCGGCGGCCGTCAACCGAGAAGGCGGCGTTTCGCGCGAAATTCGGGTCATCCTTGATCCGGCCAAGCTCCAGTCGCTCGGCATTACGGCCGCACAGGTCAACAATCAGCTGCGCCAGAGCAACATCAACGCAGCGGGCGGACGTACGGAAATCGCAGGCGCTGAACAGTCGGTCCGAGTGCTGGGCAATGCGCGCGATGCCTATGCGTTGGGCGAAACCAATATCGCCATTGGCGGCGGTCGCTCCGTCAAATTGACGGACGTCGCCGAAGTGCGAGATCTTTATGGCGAGCAACGCGCCATTTCGACCATGAACGGGCGTCAGGTGCTGAGCTTCTCCATCCAGCGCGCCAAGGGCGCGTCGGACGTCAAGGTTTATGACGCGATGTGGGAGGAACTGCGAGCGATCCAGAAGGAAAACCCGAAGATCCATTTCACGGAACTCTACACGACGGTCGACTATACCAAGTCGCAATATTCCACATCGCTGTCGTCGATGATCGAAGGCGCGGTGCTGGCCGTTCTCGTGGTGTGGCTGTTCCTGCGCGACGGGCGGGCCACAGCCATCTCCGCCATTGCCATTCCGCTCTCCGCCATTCCGACCTTCTGGTTCATGGATCTGCTGGGCTTCAGCCTCAATGGCATTTCGATGCTCGCCCTCAGCCTTGTGGCCGGCGTGCTCGTCGATGACGCCATTGTGGAAATTGAGAATATCGTCCGACATATGCGTATGGGCAAATCCGCTTATCAGGCGTCCATTGACGCAGCGGATGAGATCGGGCTCGCTGTGGTTGCCACGACCTTCTCGATCGTCGCGGTGTTCCTTCCCGTCGGGCTGATGCCCGGCGTGTCCGGCCAGTTCTTCAAGAATTTTGGCTTTACGGTTGTCGCCGCCGTTCTGCTGTCGCTGGCCGTCGCCCGCATGATCACGCCGATGATCGCCGCCTATTTCCTAAAGGCGCACGGCGAAGAAAAGCATGGCGAAGGCTGGATGATGGATCGCTACATGCAGATCCTGCATTGGACGCTCCACAACCGTCGCTGGGTTGTCGTTGGGGGCGCTGCATCGCTGGCGTTGACCGTCGTCATGGTCATGTCGCTGCCCTTCCAGTTCCAGCCGACGATGAATTTCGACTATAGCTCCATTCGTGTCGAAATGGTGCCCGGGACAACGCTGCAACAGACGACCCAGGTGGTCGAGCGTATTCAGAAAACGCTGGATGACGAGGCCCCTGAAGTCGTGGCGGCCTTTGCCGACATTGAGCCTGCAAAGGCGAGCATCTATCTGCGTCTGTCGCCTGACCGCGACATGACATCGGACGAGTTTGAAAAAACATGGGGTAAACGTTTCGCCCAAGTCCCCGATGCCCGCGTGAACTTCCAATCCCAAACCGGAGGCTTTTCGGGTCGCGACGTGACCATCACTCTGGGCGGGAGTGATCCTGCGTTGCTGATGCAGACGGCACAGAAGGTGACCGAGGAGATGCGCGGCGTGAAGGAAATCACCGCTGCGCGTATCGGCGGCGACATGCTGCGCCCAGAAGTGACCATCAAACCGCGTGCAGACCTTGCGGCCAGCCTCGGCGTAACGACCGCTGCCCTGTCACAGACGATCCGCATCGCGACCATCGGTGACATTGACCAGAACAGCGCGAAATTCTCGCTGTCCGACCGTCAGGTGCCCATCCGCGTCTCGCTTTCCGAAGACTCACGCCGCAATCTTTCGACCATCGAGAACCTGCCTGTGCCGACATCAGCAGGAGGCTCTGTCCCCTTGAAAACAGTTGCGGAAATTTCCTTCGGTTCGGGGCCGACGACGATCCAGCGCTCCAACCAGAGCCGCCGT
>CAJBSR010000437.1 GCA_903958285.1 uncultured Sphingomonadales bacterium | reverse complement strand
GGCGAGGATGGCGGCTGCAAACCAGTTGGTTGCCACGCCCAGCGTCAGCACCGAAAAGAAAGAGAGGCCCACGCCAAAATGCAGGGCGGTTTGGCGGTCCATGCGTCCGGCGGGAAGCGGACGGCCTTGTGTGCGCTTCATCAGCGCATCGATATCGGACTCATACCATTGGTTGAGGGCCCCCGCGGCCCCTGCACCAAGCGCAATGCAGAGCACGGCGGTGAAAGCGAGAACAGGATGGATATGAACGGGCGCTGCAATTAGGCCGCACAGCCCCGTGAACACCACGAGCGACATGACCCGTGGCTTGGTCAGCGCGAGGAAATCGCGCCAATCCGCCGGGAGTGTCTGTGTGTTGATCACGCTCAGGCTTGTCATAAGCTCTTGACGCTGTTTCCAGCCTTCATACCAGCGCCCGGTCCGCCTTTAAGAGCAGACCGGGCCACCGGATGTTTCAGTTAAGACCAGAGGAACGGGCGACGCTGCACCTCTGGTCGATCTTCGCCTTTAGTCGATCTTAGGCAGTGTTTCGAACTGGTGGAACGGCGGCGGGCTGGACAAGGTCCATTCGAGCGTCGTCGCGCCTTCGCCCCAGTAATTTCCTTCCGCCTTACGTCCAGCGAGGAACGCATAGGCAATGTTGACGAAGAAGATCACCATCGAGCCAGCCATGATGGCATAGCCGATCGAGGCGATTTCGTTCCAGTAAGCGAAGGCATCCGGATAATCCGGATAACGCCGCGGCATGCCCTGCAGTCCGAGGAAGTGCATCGGGAAGAAGATGATGTTCACGCCGAGGAAGAACACCCAGAAGTGCAGGTGGCCCAGGAACTCATTGAGGTGACGGCCGCTCATCTTTGCGAACCAGTAGGTGAAGCCCGCGAAGAGCGAGAACACCGCACCCAGCGAGAGCACGTAGTGGAAGTGCGCCACAACATAATAGGTGTCGTGCATGTAGTTATCGACGCCGCCATTGGCGAGGACAACGCCCGTCACGCCACCAACGGTGAACATGAAGATGAACCCGAGTGACCAGACCATCGGCACGGTAAAGCGGATGGAGCCGCCCCACATTGTCGCGATCCAAGAGAAGATCTTAATGCCGGTCGGCACCGCGATGACCATGGTGGCCGCCGTGAAATACATCTTCGTGTTCACATCGAGACCGGTTGTGAACATGTGGTGTGCCCACACGACAAAGCCGACAACGCCAATCGCGACCATGGCATAGGCCATGCCGAGATAGCCGAAGATCGGCTTTTTCGAGAAGGTCGAGATGATCTGGCTGACGATGCCGAAGCCCGGCAGGATCATGATGTACACTTCAGGGTGACCGAAGAACCAGAACAAGTGCTGATAGAGAACTGGGTCCCCGCCGCCGGCCGGATCAAAGAAGGTCGTGCCGAAGTTACGGTCCGTAAGCAGCATGGTGATGGCAGCGGCCAGAACCGGCAGAGCCAGCAAAAGCAGGAACGCCGTGACCAGAACCGACCAGACAAACAGCGGCATCTTGTGCAGCGTCATGCCCGGAGCACGCATGTTGAAGATCGTGGTGATGAAGTTGATCGCGCCCATGATCGAGCTTGCGCCCGCCAAATGGAGCGAGAAGATCGCCATGTCGACAGCAGGCCCCTGCGACCCGTAGGTCGAAAGAGGTGCGTAGACCGTCCAGCCTGTGCCAGCGCCCAGACCCGTGCCACCGGGCACGAATGCGGAGCCGAGCAGCAGAATGAAGGCAGGAACGAGCAGCCAGAAGGACACGTTGTTCATGCGCGGGAATGCCATGTCTGGCGCACCGATCATGATCGGGATGAACCAGTTACCAAAGCCACCGATGAGCGCTGGCATGACCATGAAGAACACCATGATGAGGCCGTGCGCCGTGATGAGCACGTTCCACAAATGGTAAGCCTGATCAATGCTAGCGCCTTCGCCTTCCACCATGGCAGCCCAGGTGGTCAGATATTGGATGCCCGGCTGCGCTAGTTCAGCGCGCATCAGGCCGGAGATACCGCCCCCGATGATCCCCGCCAGAATTGCGAAGATCAGATAAAGGGTGCCAATATCCTTGTGGTTGGTTGACATGAACCAACGGGCAAAGAAGCCCGGATGATGGTCCGCGTCGTGATGATCATGTGCGTGATCGTGCGTTGCAGCAACGGTGGTCATTGTCATTACGCCTTGGTGTTGGCGGCCGGAGCAGCCGGAGCAGTTTCGTTTGCGCCTTCAGCCGGAGCCGCCGCAGGAGCGGCAGCCGGCGTTACGGCAGGTGCAGGAGTGGCAGCGGGCGCGGCGACGGCTTCAGTGCCAGGCATCTTGCCGCCCTTAGCCGCGACCCATTTCGCGAAGTTTTCCTTCGACACGACTTCAACCGCAATCGGCATGAAGGCATGGCGTGCGCCACAAAGTTCGGAACACTGGCCGTAATAGAGGCCTTCCTTTTCGACCTTGAACGTCACTTCGTTCAGGCGGCCGGGAACAGCGTCCATCTTGGTCCAGAAGGCCGGAACCGCGAAGGAGTGGATCACGTCTTCCGACGTCACGATCGCCTTGATCTCGGTACCGACGGGCACGACGAGGCGGTTGTCGACGGCCAACAGGCGCGGCTCGCCACGCTTTGCGGCTTCCGCATCGGTCAGCATGTTGGACACGATTTCAAAATCGCCATGGTCTGGATACTGGTAGCTCCAATACCATTGATGGCCGATAACCTTGATCGTCACCGCATCCTTACCGGCCGGCTTATATTGCGCGGCAAGCAGGCTGATCGACGGAATGGCGATCACCACGAGGATAATCACCGGGATCAGCGTCCATGCAATTTCGATGAGCGTGTTGTGGCTCGTCTTCGACGCAACAGGGTTGGCCGCACGACGGTAGCGCACGATCACCCAGAGCAGCAGGCCGAGTACGAACAGCGAGATAACGGTGATAACCGGGAGCAGGATCGCGTCATGAAACCATTGAGCGCGCTCCCCATTCACCGTCACCTGCGGCTGGATGCCGAGTTTACCGTTGACCGGCTGGCCAATGCCATCGACGGGCACGAGCGCCATCGGGGCTTCCGGCTTGGCTTGTTCGGCAGCAGGTGTTGCAGCAGCGCTATCCGCCGTAGGGGCGGAGGCAGCGGCAACAGGCGCAGGTGCGGCGGCGACCGGCGCAGGTGCAGCCGGGGTTCCTTGCGCCATCGCAACAGCCGGTGCCAGCACCAAACCGATTGCGAATAGGGCAGATCTCAGCTTGTTCATTACCTGTTTTTCCATGTTGCGGCCCGGGAATCCGGGCAAAAAAGGCTTTGGCGACTATTCTTATCGAGACGCTTGGATGCGGCCTATACGCACGAAACATATGAGGCTCAAGCGATTCAAGCGGCATTTTTCACACAGCATTGCAGGCTTTGTCTACCATCCCTAATGGACGGGTTTGCAACACATATAGCAGTCAGCGAAGGACAGTTTCTCCCGTTATGATGACAGACGACGATATCCTCAGCGAATTCCGTGCCGCCGAAGCGTTGCTCGAAGGGCATTTTATCCTGTCTTCGGGCCTGCGGAGCCCACGCTATCTGCAATGTGCCCGCGTTCTGATGAACCCGGCCCGCGCCGCGCGTTTGGCCGATGAAGCAGCCCGTCGCCTGCCCGATGACATCCGCCGCGCCATCGACGTCGTCGTCTCGCCCGCCATGGGCGGCATCATCATCGGCCATGAAATGGGCCGTACACTGAACAAGGATGCGTTGTTCCTTGAACGCCCCGATGGCGTGTTCGGCCTGCGCCGCGGCTTTCGGCTCGAGCCGGGCCAGAAAGTCCTGATGGTCGAAGACGTCGTGACGACCGGCCTGTCCTCCCGCGAGGCCATCGAAGCCGTGAAGCGCGAAGGCGGTGAAGTCATCGCCGAGGCATCGCTCGTCGACCGATCCAATGGCTCGGTCGATCTGGGGGTTCCCTTCTTCCCGCTGATCCGTTTGGATGTGCCTACCTATGATGCCGACAACCTCCCCCCCGACCTTGCGGCGATCCCGGCTGTGAAGCCCGGCAGCCGGAAGGCCGACGCTTGACTTCGCATCTGCGCCTTGGCGTCAATATTGATCACGTCGCGACCATTCGGAATGCGCGCGGCGGCGAGCATCCTGATCCCTGGCGCGCGGTGCAAGTTGTCGAAGCGGCAGGCGGCGACGGCATCACCGTCCATCTGCGCGAAGATCGCCGCCATATTCGCGACGGTGATCTCGATACGCTGATGGCAAACACGACTTTGCCTATCAATCTGGAGATGGCGGCGACCGAAGAGATGCTGGCCATCGCGCTGCGGCACAAACCCCACGCCGCCTGCATCGTACCTGAAAAGCGCGAGGAGCGAACGACCGAAGGCGGGCTGGACGCAGCAGGCTTGCACAATCAGCTGGCACCGTTGGTCACACGGCTGACCGACGCGGGCATCCGGGTGAGCCTGTTCATCGAGCCCGACGCCCGGCAGATCGACGCCGCCATCCGTTTGCGCGCACCAGTCGTAGAGCTCCACACCGGCCGCTATGCGCATTGCGATGGGGAGGAGCGGGCAATCGAACTGCGCCGCATCTCCGACGCCGCCGCATTGGCCGCGCGCAATGGCATTGAGCCGCACGCAGGCCATGGGCTGACGTTCGACAATGTGGGGCCGATTGCCGCCATCCCGCAGATCGCTGAACTCAACATCGGCCACTTCTTGATCGGTGAAGCGATTTTCATCGGCCTGGACGCCAGCATCCGCGAAATGCGCGCCCGCATGGACGCGGCGCGGGGCTGATCGCAGATGATCGTCGGTCTCGGCTCTGACCTCTGCAATATCGAGCGGATCCAGAAGTCGCTTGACCGTTTTGGCGACCGATTCACCAACCGCGTCTTTACCGATGTCGAACGTGCCAAGGCTGCGCGCCGCCCGTTCACGCAGGCCGGCACCTATGCCAAACGCTTTGCCGCCAAGGAGGCTTTCTCCAAAGCCGTGGGTACCGGCTTCAAGCGCGGTGTGTTCATGAAAGACATTGGCGTCATCAATGCCCCTTCCGGCGCACCGACGCTGGCCTTGTCCGGCGGCGCCAAGGCCGCGCTCGACGCCCTTGTGCCCGAAGGCTATGAGGCGCGCATTCATCTGACGCTCACCGACGATCATCCATGGGCGCAGGCGTTTGTCATCATTGAAGCCTTGCCGACCGCGAAAGCTGCCTGAACGTGACCTCCACACCCGAACCCGCCCTGACCGAAAGCACGCCCACCGACATGGCCAAGAAGAAGCGCAAGGATGACAAGGTCAATTGGGGCGAAGAGGTTAAGGGCGCCGCACTTTTGCTGGCCGCCGTGCTCGGCTTTCACAGCTTCATCGCCAAGCCCTTCTACATCCCTTCGGAATCGATGGTGCCGACGTTGATGGTTGGGGACCGGCTGGTCGTCAACAAATTCGCTTATGGCTGGAGCCATGTGTCCCCAACGATCCCATCCATCCCCGCCCTCTTCCGCTGGCTGGTGCTGCGCGAGCCGGTCGACTCGCTCGCGGTCAACCTTCCGGACTGGAAGGGGCGTATCTGGGGCAGTGAGCCGGAACGCGGTGATGTTGTCATCCTGACGCCGCCGGGCATGAACCAAGACTATATCAAGCGCGTCGTCGGCCTGCCGGGTGACCGCATCGAAATGCGCGGCGGGGAACTCATCATCAACGGCAAACCGGTAAAGCGTGCCCCGAAGGTGGACCGGCTTGTCCCAGTGGATTTGAATGACCCCTGCTCACCGGAAGATTATCCCGATCGCCGCGTGGCGAAGGACGACGGCACCCTTTGGTGCAAGCTGCCCATCGTGCGCGAAACGCTGCCCAATGGCCGCAGCTATGACACCGTGGACGTCGACCCCAATTCACCCGGCGACAATTATGGCCCGATCACGGTGCCAGACGCGCATTACTTTTTGATGGGCGACAATCGCGATCACAGCGCAGATAGCCGCTTCCCGCAATGGCAGCGCGGCCTTGGTGGGCCAGTGCCATGGGAAAACATCGGCGGCCGTGCGGAGATCATCACCTTCTCGCTCGATGGATCGTCCAGCTATCTCAACCCGCTGAGCTGGGTGCGCGCCATTCGGCCGGACCGGACATTCGTGAGCCTGTCTGCAAAGAAGGACGGGGAGTAACCCCCGATCTCGTCATGCTGAACTTGTTTCAGCATAACCGAGCGGGGCCACATGTCAGCCGATAAGAGTTGGCAAACCCGTTATCCTGAAACAAGTTCAGGATGACGAAGTTAGGGCGTTTCGAAGGAGAGCCTTACTCCGCCGACGGTGCAGGCACAGCCTGTGGCTGACCTTCACCAGCCGGTGCGCCCGGTGCTGCCTGACCACCCTGTTGCTGCTGCATCATCTGCTGCATCATCTGGAGTTCGGCCGCGCTCTTGAAATCAAGCAGGTCGACATCGAAGATCAGGATGGAGTTGGCCGGGATCGGGCCTGCCGCCTGCGCGCCATAACCGAGCGCGGGCGGAATGCAGATGCGATAGCTGCCGCCGCGCTGCATCTTCTTCAGCGCTTCCGAAAAGCCGGGGACAACCTTTGAGACTTCCAGCGGGGTCTGCTGATTGGCATCAAATTCCGTGCCGTCCTTCAACGTGCCCTTATAATTGATCAGCGTGACATCAGCATCGGTCGGGCTGGCGCCGGTGCCGGCCTTGCGGACTTGGAAGTGCAGGCCGGTGCTGGTCACTTCGTGCGCCTTCACGCCGCCGCCTGCGGGCAGCATTTCCGAGGCGGAGCAGCTCTGGCCGACAGCCTTGGCGGTGCCCGTCCAAGCAAGGCCACCTGCAATCGCGATGACGACGGCCACGCCGCCCCACAGCTTCAGCATCGAGCCCTTGGCAATCGGAGCAATCGGAACTGTGGAATTCGACATGGGATGACCTCTGTTTTGATCTGCATAGTGTTGGGCGCGCCTATGCCGCAACATTTGCCGCGCGCCAAGGGCAAACGAAAAGGGCGCCGGATTGACCGACGCCCCTTTTCGTTTGGCAATAGCCGTGTGGCTTAACGGCCGCCGTCGCGTTCCAGACGCTTGCGTTCCATCTTGCGGGCACGACGGACAGCGGCTGCCTTTTCACGGGCGCGCTTTTCGGACGGCTTTTCATAGTGCCGACGCAGCTTCATTTCGCGATAGACGCCTTCGCGCTGCAGCTTCTTCTTGAGAGCCCGGAGCGCCTGGTCAACATTGTTGTCGCGAACGATAATCTGCATAAAAAAGCCACACTCCGAAGTCGAATATGGGGACGGTCATCCGCCCCGAAAGCCAAAATACAAGCGTCGTCGCAACTCGCGCCGCGCCGTTCCAAGCGGGCACTAGGCCCCGATTCCCTAAAAATCAAGGAGAAAGGCCAAGATTGCAAGTTCCGCCCTGCCCGTGTCATAGGTGCAACAGGGTCAGCAGACGAGATCGGGGGCAAGATGACAGCCGGAACTGAGGCGGGCGCGTGACGAAATTCACCGTCAACAACCAGCCGGTCGCCTATCAGATCGACCCGGATACGCCGCTCCTTTGGGCGCTGCGCGATGCCTCAAACCTGACCGGCACCAAATATGGCTGCGGCACGGGGGATTGCGGCGCCTGCATGGTCGATATTGACGGACGGGCCGTGATGTCCTGCCAGATATCTATCAAGGGTGTCGAAGGCAGCTTTGTGACGACCATAGAAGGCCTGTCGCGCGACCGGAGCCACCCCGTCCAGCAGGCGTTGGTCGCAGAAGGCGCGATCATGTGCGGCTTCTGTACGCCGGGCATCGTGATGGCAGCCGCCGTCCTGCTCAAAGCCAATCCCAAGCCAAGCGATGCGGACATTGATGCTGCGATCACCAATCTCTGCCGCTGCGGCACCTACCCCCGCGTCCGCCGCGCCATTCACCGGGCAGGACGTGTCATGCTGGGGCTCGAGCGGATTGCCGCTGCCCCACCCCCTGGAATTTCAGCCGAAGATGCCGCGCGGACGGTGCCAGCGCTGGAGGGTGGGGATTAGGGGCGTACCCAACGGTCGACAAACAGCGTCAACAACAAGTGCGGCGCCGCCACGACAGAGAGCAGCCGGAACGCCTCTGCGGACATCGCGAGCGATTGCCCTGATATAAGGTCGGGCGCCAGCAGGACGGCAACGGCGAGGCAAGCAACACACATCAGCCCGCCGTACATCCAGAACCTCGGTCCAGACCAGCTCGGCAATGTCGTTGCCACCTCCCGCATATGAAGCGGGGAATGCAAGAAAACGAAATAGAGCAGAAAGCCGACCTGTGGCGGCAAAATGGCCAGCGCCAAAAGCGCTGCAAATTGCGCCAGCGCCCATCCGGAATGTTCGGCACGGATGGCCATCAGCATGCCGACTGAAGTGACCAGCACCGCCACGGGCGTAAATGCAACGATGAAGCGGCGCACCCAATCTGCCTCAGGTCCCGCCATCGCAACGAACAAGGCTGTGACAGAGGCTGGATGCGCAAAAGCAGGAATGCACAGCACCGACGCCCCGGCCATGGCCCGCAGCAGCCCTGAGTCGAGCATGCGCCAGTCTTCTCCAAAATGGACAGCTGAAAGCGCCAGAAACAGGCAAAGCGTGGTGACAGGGGCGACGGCCCACAAGGCCATCATCCCCACCGCGACACCAACATAAGCGAAGAAGAAGGCAGCGGCCGTGGACGGCTGCAACTTTAGGACGGACTGCGCGATCGCGATGTCAAATGCGCCGTGCGGCAGGCCGCCGATCAACATGAGAACCGCAGCGAGAGCAAGAAAGCCATTGCCTGTCAGCGGCACATCAAGCGCCAGCGTCAATGTCAGAACGACAAAGGCGGGCCAAAAAAATTTCGGCACCGGAACGTACACGGGGTACGCTCCGGTGCCGATGCTCGGCAGAGGCCTGGGATAAAGGTTCGGCCGAGCAGATTTCATTTTAGTCGCTTATGCGGCTTCCGCTTCGGACTTGCGCACGGCAATGACCCAAATCAGAATGCCGACAGCAGCCTTGGCGACAAGATCAGCAATCGTGTAGCCGATCTGAATGGCCGTTGTGGCCGACGCACCAGAAATATCTGCATAAGGCGCCATGTACACGATGGGGTAGAAGCCCCATGATGCGAAGGTCAGCAAGCGAGCCTTCTTGACGAGCTCACGCACGCTTTCCGGCTGGCGTTCGATCGATGCACCCAGACCGCTGAACAGTTCCCAGATGATGTAGAGGAACGGAATAGCCGACAGCGTGCCCCACAGAGCGCGGGTCGGAATGTCGGTTGCGATTTCACCCGGATAGCCGAGCACGATCATGAGAGCAGCAGCAGCACCGAGCTTTGTGGCCTTGCTGACTGTTTCTTCACGCGACAAGCGCATGACAAGCACGAGTTCGATCAAAAGCAGTGGCACGGTCAACAGCCAGTCGACATAACGATAGGCGTCGTTGAAGGCGACGCCGGTCACCGTCAGAACGCCGTCCGTGACGGTGTAGGCAGCTTCCCAGCTCTCAAAAATCCGCCAGTAATGGTAGGCAGCGATCGCGCAGACGAGACCGGAAATGGTGACGGCTGTCTTGTAGTGGGCCGAAACCTGCGAGCGACCGAGCCACAGAAACAGCGTTGCTGCAGCCATCGTCGCAAATGTGAATGAAAATGCATTGTAGACCAGTGAGTACTGGAACGTACTAATCAACTCCATGGCATCCTCCTATTGGGTCGCCGATCAAACGTGGCGACCTTCGTGTATAGAGAGGCTCATGTGCGCGCCGCCTCCCCCAAAACGCCGCTCTGATATAAAAATCAAACACTTAGCAGCAGGGTCACCATATATTCACAATCGCTCTTGTCTACCAATACGTCTCTTAGGCCATCTCGCAGACAGACTCCTTGGGCTCTCGGAAGAACGGAGATGCGCCTGAATTGTTCCTTGCAACCCCGTTAAGCCACCGCTCATCTGCCGATTGTCAGATTGTGAGTCTGGGAGGCGGGGTGCGACTCGCTCCGCTTTTTTGGAGGGCGAGTATGCGTAAATTTCTTCTATCTTTTCTCCTGGTGACCGTCGCCGCCATTCCTGTTGCCGCGCAAGCGCAGCAGGAGGATTTTTCGAGGCGGGCAGGTGAACGTGGTTTTGAACGCCGCGGCGACCAGCCCACGGGCGGCTGGCGCGCCCAACGCGCGCAGCAGCCTACTCCTGCTCCACAGGCCCAAGCGCCGCAGCAGGCCCCGGCTCCGCAAAGTGCGGCCGAACAAGGTCAGGCGCAATATCGCGACCGGCAAAGGGACCGGCAGTCAAGCGCCGCCGCCCGCAGCCCTGACACAATGAACACATCGCCCGAGCCACGCCGCTGGGAAGGTCGCCGTGAGGGAGAACGGCGTTTCGAGGAGCGCAGAGACGATCAGCAGCAACGCCGCTATGGCTGGAACCGCGGCAATGGTCAGGCGGTAGCGCCGCCGCCGGTGGTCGTTCCGCAGCAACCGGTGCAGGATTTGAACAACAACCGCCGCGAACGCTGGACCAATCGCAATCGCAATGAGGATCGAAATCGCTGGGACGGCAACCGCCGCGATGGTGATCGGGACCGGTATGACAATAATCGGCGGGACCGCGATGGCCGTCGATACGCCTATCGCACGCCCAATGGCCGTGATGACCGCAACTGGCATAACCGCAGCTGGTTCGACAATGACAGCCGCTTTAACCGGTGGCACAATGACTGGCGGCGCGACCGGCGCTATGATTGGCGCAGCTTTCGGACCCACAACCGCGATTTCTATCGCCTGCCGCGATACAGCCATCCCTATGGCTATAATTACGGTTATCGGCGCTTCTCGATCGGGATCTTCCTCGACAATTTGTTCTTCAGCGAACGCTATTGGATCAACGATCCCTATGAATACCGCCTGCCGCCGGCTTATGGGCCCTATCGGTGGGTCCGATATTATGACGACGTTCTGCTGGTCGATCTGCGCAACGGGCGCGTGGTCGACGCCATTTACGGCTTCTTCTATTAAGCGGGAAAGGCGGGCGCTGACCTCAGCGTCCGCCGACCGCGATCCGTTCCAGCCGGGTTAGCGCCTCACGCAACGGCACATCGTCCAGCGCCTGCGGGTCTGTCCGCTTCAAGGTTTCAAGTCCGCGCTGGAACCGCTCCATCAATTCGGCGATCGTCGGCTCCCGCTGCTCCACAATACGGGGACGCGGGGCCGAGCGCGGCGTCTCTTCCACCACAGGGTCTGCGGGTGGCTGAACCGGGGCCGGTGCCAAATGCAGCACCGTTTCGCGTTGGATGAAAATGTCCGGCATCTGCGGCAGGTCCGACGGGACGAGCGGCCTATCCTCCAAATCATCGCGCATCGCTGCCATAAAGTCCGCATCCGGCTCCATCGGAGCCACGGCAACAGGCGCTTCCTCAACGATCATCAGCGCATCAAGCAGAAGCTCGTCATCCTCATTCTGGGCCGGCTCATCCTGGGCGACTGGCAGCGCCTCGTCCGCCAGTTGCGCCAGCGGCTGGGCGAGGAAGCTGGGCAGATTGGGCTCTTCCTCCAGCACGGGGGCTGCGAAGACCGATGGGCGGTTAAAAATGGGCGCTTCTTCGGCATCGCGGCGCAGCGGCTGAACCGTCACCGCTTGAGGCTTACGCGGCTTGGCATTGCGGAACGGGAGCGCGGCCACAAAGGCAACAACAGCCGCGCCACCACCGGCCAGAAAAACGAGAAGGAATCGCGCCTTCGTTCCCAATGGCGGGGCGGCAGCGGGCAACACATCCGGCAAACCGGCGGCGAGCACAGCGTGCTCCAGCAACCAGACGGGCGTCGCCAGCACGAGGAGGGCGGCCACTGCTGCGAACATCAGCGCCACGACAGGCGCAAATGGCAGACGCTGGAGTTGCTTCAACACTTGGATTCGCCCCTTTAAACCTATTTCCAAGCACCTTTAGCAATCTGGTGGTAAACAGTTTCGTAACGACGAATATTTGAGGCCCAGTTACGCTCTTTCTCAACGAAAGCACGGGCTTGGTCGCGGCGGTCCTCCCACGTTTCCCGCGCACTGAACAGATTGGAGAGCGAATCGGCAATCGCGCTCGGGCTGTCCGCCGCGAACAAGGTTCCGGTCTGGCCATCTGTCATGAGTTCCCGGTGTCCGCCGACATCCGACGCGGCCACGAGCTTGCCCTGAGCCATTGCCTCCAATGGCT
>CAJBSR010000436.1 GCA_903958285.1 uncultured Sphingomonadales bacterium | reverse complement strand
CAGGCCTTCTTCTTCATCGTCAATATCCTTGGCTGGGTGCTGTGGGCGCGCAACCGGGGGGCGGCGGGGGAGATCATGGTCGATCGGCTCGGCGCGGTCGGGCAGGTCGTCTGGATCACGCTGGCGATGGCTGCCACCTATGGCTGGGGCCTGTTCATGGCGCTCAATACCGATGCGACCAACCCCTGGTGGGATGCGAGCGTCGCCATGCTGAGCATCGCTGCACAAATCCTGATGACGCGGCGTTACATCAACAACTGGCACTGGTGGATCGTCGTCAACATCCTCTCCATCGGCCTCTATTGGCACAAGCAGCTCTACGTGTTCACCGGCCTCTATGTGATCTTCCTCGGCATGGCGGTGTGGGGCCTGATCGAATGGCGCCGCGCAGAGGCCCGCCAGCGCGCGCAATCCGCCGCCGCATGATCTTCACCGCATGACCGTCCGCACGATCTGCCTCCACGGCCCGGAAAGCACGGGCAAGACGGTGCTTGCCGCCGCTTTGTCGCAGCATCTTTCCGACGCGGCGGGCGCGGTGGAGGTTGTCGGCGAATTTGGGCGGGAATGGTGTGAGGCCAATGGCAGCTACACCAGCATGGCGGATCTGGTGATGATCGCGGCCGAACAGGAACGCCGCATCACCGCCGCCATCGCGCGGGCAGAGGCGGCCGGGCGAAGCTGGGTGATCTGTGATACCGATGCCGTGATGACTGCCGTCTGGGCAGAGATGCTGCACGGCGGGCAAGACCCCGCCTTTGCGCAACTGACGCACACAGCAGCGCTTTACCTCGTCCCCGATATTGATCTGCCCTGGGTGGAAGATGGCGTCCGCTATTTCGGGCAAGCCGACATCCGCCGGACGTTTATGGAGAGGGCGCTGGCCGAACTCGACCGCCGCGGCCTGCCCTACGCCATGGTGCGCGGGCAGGGCGAGGCGCGGCTGCAAAGTGCACTGGCAGCGGTGCGGGGGATGATGGGGTAGGGATATCTCGCCGAAATAATCCTTTATTTGATCAAATGCGCATGCTTAAACTGTGTGAAGTCAACTTGATTTAATAGAGGTAAAATGGCTTCGCGTCTTTGGACAAGACAAGAGACGGAACTCGCTCTTTACCTTTATTTTCAAACAACCTTCGGCCGGATTCATCAAAAGAATCCCGAAATTATAAAGCTATCTCAGGCTATTGGCCGCACTCCATCATCGGTTGCGATGAAGTTATCAAATTTTGCTAGCTTGGACCCTGAGATCACAGGGTCGGGTCGCAGCGGCCTCAAAGGCGCATCTTCGCTGGATCGTGAGGTGTTCGCTCAGTTTCTGAACAATTGGGAAGGGCTGGTGGCAGAGTGCTCCCGCCGTTGGGATGACCTCATTGCGCATGAGGTGACGAGTGTAGCGGATACAAAGGGTGACGGATTCAGGGAGTTGCCGAACGATTTTGGGCAATTTCCTGTCAATGCGCCGTCGACCTCTTCCCGCGTGGTTGAAGTGCGGCGTGGACAGCAATTCTTTCGTCGGGCTGTTCTAGCCAACTACGGTTCGAAATGCTGCATCACTGGAATTGCAGACGAGCGTTTGTTGAATGCCAGCCATATCAAGCCTTGGACTTTGGATGAGTTGAATCGCCACAATCCGGCGAACGGCTTTGCGCTATCGGCGACATTCGATCGGGCGTTCGACCGCGGGTTGATGACGGTGATGCATGGCGAAGTGATTACGTTTTCGCGTCAGCTCCTTGAGCATCGGAGCCAAGAAACGCGCGATTATTTTCGAAAATTTGAGGGTAAGGCGATTAGTCCTGCCAGCCGGTTCGCACCGGATACGGACCTGATCAAGTGGCACAATGATTGGTTTATTGAGGCAGGAGCTTGAACATGGATGTCGAGACAAAGCGCTACAAAATCCTGATCCGAGAACGTGGCGCCCGCGAGCCGACTAAGGTTTTCGAATTCTCTCGTCTGTCTGAGACCGCCGCCGAAGATACCCATTCGGAAATTTATAACGAAAACTGCGCCCATACAGATCGCTTCTCGAGCGCGATGTATCTCAAAACACCGACCTCTCGATGGAGGAAGCAGTCCGCCATTAACTGGTAGCGCCGCGTCAGCATTTCGGCCACT
>CAJBSR010000435.1 GCA_903958285.1 uncultured Sphingomonadales bacterium | reverse complement strand
AGGCTTCTGCGTAATAGGCGTCGCCTGAGGCCATATTGCCGATGTGGGCAATTCCCGACGTGATCGCGAAGTTCGACAGCGGCGGGTTCTGAGCGGCCTTCTGTGCGATTTCCAGTGCTTTGTCGAAGCTGCTGCCCTCGACGAGATACTGGCACAGTCCCACCGCGACGGCCTCGTCACCCGAATAGACCCGCCCGGTCAGCATCATGTCCACCATCCGCGCCTCGCCCACCAGACCAGCGACCCGCACCGTGGCCCCGCCCCCAGTGAAGATCCCGCGCTGCCCCTCAGGCAAGGCAAAATAGGTTGTGGGATCGGCGACCCGAATATGGAATGAAGAGGCCAATTCCAGACCGCCCCCAACGACCGCACCGTTCAACGCGCCCACCACCGGTTTGCCGCAATGCTGGATCGCATCAAAGGCGGCATGCCAGCGTCGGCAAATATACATGAAATCGGTCGCGCTGCGGTCTTCAAGATGATGCTCGATGAGGTCGAGCCCGGCGCAGAAGACAGATCCCTCGGCTCGCATGACGACAGCGCGAACGGCATCGGTCCGGCGCACCCATTCAAACAGATCACAAATCTCTTCGATGAACGCCGCCGAGAGCGCATTGCGCTTGTCCGCTCGGTCAAGCGTGACGATCAGGACATCGCCCTCGGCCTCAGCGCGCATGAACTCCAAGTCCGGACAATTTTCAGCCTTTGCCAATTCTCGCTCCTCATTTTCTTGCCCACGGAACTGGCATCGAAAGGGCCGAATTGGCAAAAGACTTCTAATTCATCTGAGTTGACAAATTCTCATGTACGGGGTCGCGGAGCGCTGCCAAAGAAGGATCGCTTTCGACTTGCTCGACCACCCAATTCCGAAAAGCGCGAACATGTGGATCCAGCGCCCGCGTTTCAGGGCTTACAATGTACCAGAAGAAATCCGGTTTGACGTCGTGGCCCGGGAATGGAGCTACGAGCACCCCGGCGGCAAAATCCTCGCTGGAATAAGGCTGCATCGCCAGAGCAACGCCATGACCGCGCGCTGCCATCCGCAAGGCATGGTCATAGCTGTCAAAGCGAAGTCCGTTGTCGGGATCGATTACATCTAACCCACACCCCGCGAGCCAAATCGACCAGTCACCGTTTGAGGGATAGACCTGCAGGATTGTCTGCTTTGCGAGGTCCTCTAGGGAGTTCAGCGTCTTGGCGACTTGAGGAGTGCAAACAGGATAGAGCCGCGGTGTGAACAGGTACGAACTTTGCATCCGCCCAGCACTTGGTTTCCCGATCATAAGGGCGACATCGCTAGATTCGTCGTTAAAGTCGGGATCATTCTGAGACGTGACTAGACGAATAACGAGTTGCGGATAGAGTTTTTGGAATTCCTGAATACGCGGCATGAGCCAGCGCACTGCTATCGTCGAATAGGTTTGAATGGTGAGTTCGCCTGGCCGCGTCATGCGATGCAGGGTACGCATGCCATCGTCAATCTCGGCGAACGCTGCGTGGACGTGGTGGTAGAAGGCACGCCCGGCTTGGGACAATTCAATGCCTCGTGAGTTCCGAACGAACAGAAAGACTCCGAGGAACTCCTCGAGAAACTTGATCTGGTGTGAGACCGCCGATTGAGTGACGTTGAGCTGTTTTGCCGCCCCCTTGAAGCTACCTTTCGTTGCGGCAGCATCAAACATGCGCAAGGCATTTAGCGGTGGGGATTTAAGCTTCATCCGATGGGTTTGGCGTGAGAATTACTCAACTGCAAGCCCGCGGCAAGGTTGCGGCTCTCATGCCGATGATAACGGGGCTGAGGCGACACACGCCGCCTCAGCGATCACAACAGCAACTCCGACTTTAATCGGACGCTTTATCGAGTGCCTGCGAAAGATCAGCGAGGATATCGTCGATATGCTCCAGTCCGATCGACAAGCGAACATAGCCCGGCGAAACGCCGGTTGCGGCTTGTTCACCCTCTGAAAGCTGAGAATGGGTGGTCGACGCCGGATGGATTGCCAGGCTGCGCGCATCACCAATGTTGGCGACATGATAAAACAGCTCAAGCGAATTGATGAAACGACGGCCAGCCTCGCGCCCACCGGCAAGTTCGAAGCCCACAAGGCCGCCCAGGCCGCCTGACAGATAATAGCGGGCGCGCTCCCCTTCCACACCGGTCTGAACTGAGGGGTGGATGATACGCACCACATCAGAGCGGGTCTGGAGATATGCGGCGACCTTGGCCGCATTCTCGCAGTGCCGGGGCATACGCAGCGGTAATGTCTCTAGTCCCTGCAACAGTTGGAAGGCATTGAACGGTGACAGAGCGGCGCCAAGATCACGGAGCAGAACAGTCCGCGCGCGCAGCGCATAAGCGATAGGACCCAAAGCCTTTGCTGCTTCGCTCCAGACGACACCATGATAGCTCGGGTCTGGCGCATTGAGCATCGGCTGTCGCGCCGGATGCGCTCCCCAATCAAAGTTCCCCCCATCGACGATCATGCCGCCGATCGATGTGCCGTGCCCACCAATATACTTGGTCGTCGAGTAAACGATGACAGCGGCGCCGTGGTCGAATGGACGCGCCAGCAGCGGAGCGGCTGTGTTGTCGACAATCAGAGGAATCCCGAGGGGTCGGCCCAGCGCGGCGATCTCGGCGATGGGGCTTACGACCAACTTCGGGTTCGGAAGTGTCTCGATATACCAAGCGCGCGTCCGATCGTCGCTGGCTCTTTGGAAGGCCTCTGGATCGGACGGGTCGACGAAACGGACTTCCAGACCTTGGTTCTTCAACGTGTTTGCGAACAGATTATACGTGCCGCCGTAAAGATCTGTGCCGCTGACAATATTGTCGCCGGCACAGGCCAAATTCTGCACCGCATATGCGGAAGCTGCCTGACCAGAGGCCACCGCAACGGCCGCGGCGCCACCCTCGAGCGCAGCAATGCGTTGCTCCAGAATGTCCGTCGTTGGGTTGCCAATCCGGGTATAAATATTGCCGAGTTCTTCCAGCGCGAACAGTCGCGCGGCATGGTCTGCGTCCTGAAACTGGTAAGATGTGCTTTGATAGATCGGCGGTGCAACGACGCCCGTCGACGGGTCGGCACGCCACCCCGCATGAAGAGCAAGTGTCTCGGGATGCAGTTTGCGGTGGGTCAATGTCGTTCCCTTTTTGAATATTCTCAATAGGCGCATCGCTGCCAGTTTTCGTTTCGATACGCAATGATAGCTCGTTCCCACCTTCAATCTTGGCAAACGTGGAGGGAAGCCCCCGCCAACGCCAGAGAATGGCTGTCAGAGTGTGGGCGTCCCTTGTCGGTCGTTTGCACCGGAGCATTCCCTACCGCCGAAAACAAACGAGCCGCCCCTCTATTGCAGATCCTCTCCAGAACGTATTTTGGTCAGCCAAATTGCCCTGCCCCAGTCCGGCAAAGTCCGCGCACTGCGACTACGCGGCCAGCCAAACCCTATTCAAAGTTTCCGCCGCCAAGGCAGCCTTATCCTGCGGGAGAAACCGGCCATAATGTTTGGCTACAGTTTCAGGCGTGTCCTGGATGGCATAGCTTGCCTGCTCATAAGAGCATGTATGCTTCAAGATATGGGTTGCAAGGACGTCTCGGACGTTATGCGGCCCATGCGGCAACAAGCCCTTGATTGCCCCTCTTCCCGTATAGGCCATTCAATGAGGCGCCTTGTTGGCAGTTGGTGAATCTAGCGGAAACGCCACTTCGGAAATCCGAACACGCTCCGGAAAATCCGAACACGATCCGAACATTTTTAAAAGCAGTACGCCTAGAATGCTTTGTGCTTAATGTTTTAGTGGCAGCTTTGCGCCCAACTACAGTTAACAAAAGCGCCAGCTGGCTCCCCCATAAGCGGACATTGCATGGGCAAGATTGATATGGCTGACTTGCTGGATGATCGGGACAGGCAGCTTTCAGGACCAGTGGCGCAATAAACACCCATTCGCTCAACTCCGGCCGGAATGCCAACTGCGCATCTAATTCCTGTCGCTTTGATCCGCATGTAAATTTCGATAGCAGATCAACTTCGCAACATTTT
>CAJBSR010000434.1 GCA_903958285.1 uncultured Sphingomonadales bacterium | reverse complement strand
GTCGGCTCGTTGATGATGCGCAGCACTTCAAGGCCGGCAATCTGCCCGGCATCCTTGGTTGCCTGACGCTGGGCATCGTTGAAGTAAGCAGGCACGGTAATCACCGCCTGCGTGACCGTTTCACCCAGATAGGCTTCTGCCGTTTCCTTCATCTTCTGGAGCGTGAAGGCCGAAATCTGCGACGGCGAATACTCGCTGCCGCCCGCCGTCACCCACGCATCGCCATTCTTGCCCTTGGCGATGGCATAAGGGACGAGTTCCATGTCCTTCTTGGTCATCGGATCATCAAAACGACGGCCGATAAGACGCTTCACTGCGAAAATGGTGTTTTCTGGATTGGTCACTGCCTGACGCTTGGCTGGTTGGCCAATGAGGCGCTCGCCATCCTTTGCAAAGGCAACGATCGACGGCGTGGTGCGCGCACCTTCCGAATTTTCGATGACCTTTGGCGTGCCGCCTTCCATGACAGAAACGCAGCTGTTGGTGGTACCCAGATCGATCCCAATAACTTTACCCATAGTCTTGCTTCACCCCGGTATGGAATTGAGGCCGTATCTCTCCCCTCAGATCGAAACGGCCAGTTGGTTCGAGACGCGATATAGGAAGCGATTTCCGGGCTACAAGGTTCTGATCGCACGCTTCTTGACAAGCAGTGTCCTGCCGCCCCCATAAGCGGCATATTCCAGCGCGCCCGATGCGCCTGTGGGAGATGTTTGATGCGTCAATTTTCGCCAATTCTTGCAGCTTTTGCGCTGTTGGCCAGTTGCAACACGGCCCCCGACGCGGCGGTGACCGACGCGACCGTCCGCCTACCGGCTGTGAAAGGAAATCCCGGCGCGGCCTATTTCACGCTCCACGGCGGCGAAAAAGATCGGACACTGGTGAAGATCACAAGCCCCGTTGTTGGCAGCGCGGAAATGCATGACATGAAAACGGAAAACGGGATGGCCATGATGGTGCCCATCGAAGGCGGCCTGCCCGTGCCGAAGGGCGTCACCATCTCCTTTCAGAGCGGCGGCAAGCACGTGATGCTGTATGATCTGAAGCCGGATTTGAAGGCCGGAGACACGATCAACCTTACCTTTGAGTTTGCAGACGGATCAAAGGAAACCGCATCCGCAAAGGCCATCGCGGCGGGTGGAGAGGGTGAGCACAACCATTGATCGGACGCGGCCTGACTCGTGCTGAATGTCGATTGGCAGAGGGCGTCTTCGGCGCTGCCATAGATTATGACGCCGTCCGTCTCGTACAAGGCAAATGGTGGTGGTTCCAGCCGCGCCGCATCGTCATGGCGCCGCGGGGGCGCATCCACTTTCACCCTCATGGCCAGCATTATTGCGATGATTTCTGCGCGACGGACCTGTCCGAGCAGGGCCTGTTCATCCATGAGATGACGCATGTTTGGCAGCACCAGTCCGGCATCAACCTGCTGCTGCGGCGTCACCCTTTTTGCCGCTATGACTATGTGCTGCGGCCCGGCTGGCCGCTCCACCGCTATGGCATTGAACAGCAAGCAGAAATTGTGCGCCATTATTTCATGCTCAAATCCGGTTTCCCGCTTGCAGGCGCGCCACCGATTGATCAGTACCGGTCCATATTGCCCTTCAAACCCATCTCACAGAATCCTTAGGAGAGCCCACCATGCAGCACCGCCGCCTTGGCAAAAGCGCCATCTACGTGTCCGACATCTGCATGGGCACGATGACCTTTGGCAGCCAGACTGACGAACCCACGGCCTTCCGCATTCTCGACCAATGCCTTGATGCGGGCATCAACTTCTTCGACACGGCCGAAGGCTACCCCGTGCCGCCCGATGCGAAATGGGTGGGCCGGACGGAAGAGTTTGTCGGCCGCTGGATGAAAACCAAAGACCGCGATGCCATCATCATGGCGACCAAAGTGTCAGGCCCGAGCCACACATGGTTCAAATCCCCCAAGCGCGCAGGGATGACCACGCTGGACCGGCACAACATTACCAAGGCCGTTGAAGACAGCCTGCGCCGCCTGCAGACCGATTATATCGACCTGTATCAGACGCATTGGCCGGACCATGGCACACCCTATGAAGAGACGATGGAAACGCTCGACGAACTCGTCCGCGCGGGCAAGGTGCGCATCCTTGGCTGTTCCAACGAAACCAGCTGGGGCCTGATGAAGTCTATCCAAGCGTCCGAACGTCTTGGTGCGGCGCGCTATCAGACCATCCAGAACAATTTCAGCATGAACAACCGCCGCTTTGAAGATGAGCTGGCGCAGGTCTGCCGTGAAGAAGGCGTGAGCCTTATCCCTTACTCCCCGCTCGCAGGCGGCGTGCTCTCGGGCAAGTACCAAAAGGGCGCTACGCCCGATGGCGCCCGCTTCTCACGTTACATCAGCAGCGGCGGACGTCAGGCCGACATGGCCAAGCGCTTCGTCAACGAAAAATCCCTCGCGTCGACCGAACGCTATATGGCGCTCGCCGATGAGGCGGGCATGGATATCGTGACGATGGCGACCGCTTGGTCCAAACAGCATGATTTCGTGGCGTCGACGATTGTTGGCGTAACGACGGAAGAACAGGTTCCCGCGATCCTCGCGGCGGCAGACCTTGTTCTGCCGGATGATCTGATGAAGGCGATTTACAAGGTCAGCCGGGAAATCATGTACCCGATGGGGTGATCACCCACCGTTACCAAATCCGTTCGTGTCGAGCGAAGTCGAGACATGTCCCTCGACGTCGCTCGGGACGAGCGGAATTAATCTGATTGACCCATCTGATCCTGTTCACGGCTGGCTTGGGCAATACGACGCCTGAGCCAGCCGAACAGCATCAAATGCGCACCGACGATCAGCAGCACGACAATCACGATGATGCGTTCGGGGCTCATGCCTCAGTCCTCCAAAGCCGCGCGTGAAGCTTCCCAATTGCGCCCGTCAAACGCCCTAATCGTAGGCGTCAGGCTATGTCCATCGTCAAGGCAGCGGAAATTGACGCTCCAAGCTTCCGGGTGCGAGCGCGGCTGATAGAAGCTCTTGATGCCGCAGGTCCTACAAAACAGATGCTCCGCCGCGCCGGATCCAAAGCGGTAAGAAGCAAGCGCCTCAGCGCCCGAGAGCAGCTCGAAGTCCGCATGCGGCACGATCAGATGCAGAAACCCCGTCTTCGCGCAGATCGAGCAGTTGCAGTCGAGCAGCTCGACATCGAGCGCTGGCACCGAAAGGCGGAACTTTACCGCGCCGCAGTGGCAGCTGCCGGATGCGGTGTGGCTCACTCGACCGTCACCGACTTGGCGAGATTGCGCGGCTGGTCCACATCGGTCCCCTTCGCCACCGCTACATGATAGGCGATCAGCTGCACAGGCACCGCATAGACGAGCGGCGCGATGAGCGGGTGGACCTTGGGCATCTCGATGGTGGCGAGGCACCCCTCGCCCGCTTCGGCCAAGCCTTCGGCATCGGAGACGAGGATGATCTTGCCGCCGCGCGCGCGGACTTCTTGCATGTTGCTCACGGTCTTTTCAAACAGCGGACCGGAGGGCGCGAGGACAATGACGGGCACGGCCTCATCGATGAGCGCGATGGGGCCGTGCTTCATTTCACCCGACGCATAGCCTTCGGCGTGGATGTAGCTGATTTCCTTGAGCTTCAGCGCCCCTTCCAGCGCCAGCGGATAGTCCGGCCCGCGCCCCAGATAGAGCACGTCGCGTGCTGGCGCGATGAGCGGCGCCAGTTGGGCGATCTCCGCATCATGCGCCAAGGCGGCGTTGAGCGCAGCGGGCACTTCGGTCAGGTGGTGAACGACCTCTTGCTCCTCCTCCCGGCTCATCCGGCCCTTCACAACCGCCAGATGCGCGGCGAGCGCGGCCAGCACGGCCAACTGGCAGGTGAACGCCTTGGTCGACGCCACGCCGATCTCTGGTCCGGCATGGGTTGGCAGCAGCAAGTCTGCTTCGCGCGCCATGGAGCTGGTCGGCACATTGACGACGACGGCGATCTTCTGCCCCTGCGCCTTGCTGTGGCGAAGTGCCGCGAGTGTGTCCGCTGTCTCGCCCGATTGCGAGATGAAGAGCGCAAGGCCACCTGCCTCCAGCACCGGGTCACGGTAGCGAAACTCGGACGCGAAATCCAAATCCACGGGCACGCGCGCGAACTGTTCAAACCAATATTTGGCGACCATCCCGGCGTAGTAGCTCGTCCCGCAGGCGACGATGGTGATGCGCTTGATGGTCGACAGGTCAAAATCCATCTGCGGCAGGGCGACCTGCTGTTCAACCGGGCGGATATAGCTTTGCAGCGTTTGCGCGACGACCGTCGGCTGCTCAAAGATTTCCTTCTGCATGAAGTGGCGATACGGCCCCTTCTCAACTGCCGCCGCCGTCACGCCCGATGTCGTGATGTCGCGGGTGACCGGCTTGTTGTCCTTGTCGAAAATCTCCGCGCCGCCGCGGGTGACGATGACCCAGTCGCCTTCGTCCAGATAGGCGATCTTCTGCGTCAGCGGCGCCAGGGCCAGCGCGTCTGAGCCAAGATAGGTTTCGCCGTCGCCATAGCCGACAACCAGCGGCGAGCCGAGGCGAGCCCCGATCAGCATGTCCGGATGCTGGCGGAAGGCGATGGCGAGCGCAAAGGCGCCGCGCAGCTGCGGCAGCACGGCCTTCACCGCCTCGGTCGGCGCTTGCCCTGCTTCAATCTGTTCAGAAACAAGATGCGCGACGACTTCGGTATCGGTCTCGCTTTCAAAGGTCCGTCCGCGCGCAGTCAGCGCATCGCGCAACTGCTTGAAATTCTCGATAATGCCATTGTGCACAAGCGCGACTTCACCCGTCGCATGCGGGTGCGCATTGTTGGTCGTGGGCGCGCCGTGCGTTGCCCAACGGGTATGGGCGATGCCGATATTGCCGGGCGCAGGGTTTCCAGCCAGCTCCTTGACGAGGTTGCCCAGCTTCCCTTCTGCACGGCGGCGGATCAACTGGCCGTCAAGTACAGTGCAGACACCCGCGCTGTCATAACCGCGATATTCCATCCGCTTCAGCCCATCGACCAAACGGTCTGCCACTGCTTCCTTGCCGACGATACCAATAATGCCGCACATAATCTTGCGTCCTTCAAACCAGTTTCATCGCGCCCATTAGCCAGGCAATCGGAGCACCCACCAACAGTGCGATGCAGAATAAAGATTCAAAAACAACGCCGCCCCAGTTTTTGGCGTCGCCCACTTGGTCGACCAGAATCGAGATCACCCTGCCAACCGCAGTACCAAACCAGCATAGTCCGGCAATCGCATAAGCGATGGGTTCACCCGTCAACAACGGAATTAGGCCCAAGGGCAGCCAGAGTCCGCCAAATGTGGCGCGAAATTCCGATCGCCCAGCGTTGGTTACGGGTACCAGCCCCACGAAACCGGCAGCCTTAGTTGGCAACAACAATCCCAGAAAGCCCATGGCGATGGTAGCACAGGCCGCAATCTGATTGAGAAGATCCATCTTTAACTCACAGACTATAAGGAATGCGGATACCCGGCATCTCCGCCGGAAAATCCTTTGTGTTTCGGGTGATCAGGATCGCACCATTCACCTGCGCGGTTGCGAGGATGTAGGCGTCCATCAGCTTCATCTTTGACCTATGCCGAATGTCAGCCGCCGCAGCTGAAATCCGCGCGTCCAGTTCGACCACTTCGAAAGGCGCGATCAGACCCCGAATGGTGTCACGCGTTTCAAGGGCTTCCCCCGACAAAATTTCGGTCCAGACGATCCGGCTGATGCGATGCCCGTTGTAGCGGGACAGCTCTGCAACGGCCTGCGGTCGGTCCGCAAACCAGTCGATCAAAATATTGGTGTCGAAGAATGGATCAGCCACAGATCAGATGTCGTCGTAAGGGCGGCGATCTTCCCGCATGGCGCGCTGATACTCCACCGCATCGTCCATGTCGTTGCGATCCTTCCAATACCCAGCGCCACGGGCGATCCAGTCTTTCTTGCCCGGCGACGGCATTTGAGACCGATATGTCGCAACGGCCTCCCGCAAAACCGAAGCGCGCGACTTGCCTTGATCGGCCGCCAACTGGTCGAGCCATTTGATGTCGTCTTCAGGAATGTCAGCAAGGATGCGAGTCATGATATACTGATATCATATCATGATATCATGTCAACGCTCTGCGCTTCATTTCCCCGCCTTCTTCGCCGACATCGCCTCCCGGAACCGCTTCGCCCAGCCGGCCTTTTCTTTCTGTTCCGGACGGATCAGTGCGAGCGCATCTGCGGACACATCTGCTGTCACCGTGCTGCCTGCGCCGACGATTGCGCCAGCGCCGATCGACACCGGGGCGACGAGCGCGGAGTTGGAGCCAATGAACGCTCCCTCACCGATCACGGTCTTATATTTGAAGAAGCCATCATAATTACAGGTGATGGTCCCTGCGCCGATGTTCGCGCCCGCGCCGATCTCCGCATCGCCCAGATAGCTCAGGTGATTGGCCTTCGCGCCCTTGCCGAGCCGGGCCTTCTTCATCTCGACGAAATTGCCAATCTTTGACTTTTCTTCCAGCACCGCGCCCGGACGCAGACGGGCATAAGGGCCAACCTCCGCGCCGCTGGCAATGGTCGCGCCCTCGATATGCGAGAAGGCATGGATCACGACAGTGTCCGCTATCGTCACACCGGGGCCGAAGAAGACATTGGGTTCAATCGTCACGTCGCGGCCGATGACCGTGTCATACGCGAACCAAACGGTTTCCGGCGCGATGAGTGACACGCCGTCGTCCATGGCTTTCAGGCGACGGCGCTTCTGCCATTCGCCTTCCATCTCCGCCAGTTGCGCGCGGCTGTTGATGCCCGCCACATCAAACGGATCGGTCGTCACCGCGACGCACGCACGACCATCGGCGTTGGCGATGTTGACGATATCGGTGAGGTAATACTCCTTCTGCGCGTTGTCGTCGGTGACGCGCGCGAGCAGCGCGAACAGGTCCGCAGCCTTCACCGCCATCAGGCCGGAGTTCGAGAGTTTGACGGCCTTTTCGAGATCCGTCGCGTCCTTCTGTTCGACCATCTTTACGATTCGGCCGCCTTCGACAATCACGCGGCCATAGCCGGTCGGGTCTTCGGGTTCGAAGGCGAGAACGACAACGCCAGGGGCATCGTCGCCATGGAGTCGGTCGATCATCGCCTGCATCGTCGCGGTCGG
>CAJBSR010000433.1 GCA_903958285.1 uncultured Sphingomonadales bacterium | reverse complement strand
CGGGCATGGTGCCGTTCAAGAACGTCTTTACCGGTTTGGAATCGCGCCCTTATTCCACGGCAGCCTCCTCGCAGAAATGCGTGCGCGCCGGCGGAAAGCACAATGATCTCGACAATGTCGGCTACACAGCGCGGCATCACACCTTCTTTGAAATGCTCGGCAATTTCTCTTTTGGCGATTATTTCAAGGAACAGGCGATCACGCTGGCTTGGACATTGCTCACCAAGGAATGGGGCCTCAACCCGGATCGGCTGACCGTTACCGTCTATCATACCGATGATGAGGCTTTTGATCTCTGGCGCAAGATTGCAGGCATGCCGGAAAGCCGCATCATCCGCATCCCGACCAGCGACAATTTCTGGTCCATGGGCGATACCGGCCCATGTGGTCCGTGCAGCGAAATCTTTTACGATCATGGCGATCACATCTTCGGTGGCCCTCCCGGCAGCCCCGATGAAGATGGGGATCGCTTCGTCGAAATCTGGAACCTCGTGTTCATGCAGTTCGACCAAGCGGCCGACGGCACGCGTACGAACCTGCCCAAGCCATCGATCGACACTGGCATGGGTCTGGAACGCATCGCAGCGGTGCTGCAGGGCGTCCATGACAATTACGATACCGACACATTCAAGGCGTTGATCGGCGCTTCATGCGACTTGACCAAAAGCGATCCCAATGGCGACATGAAGGCGTCTCACCGCGTCATTGCGGACCATCTTCGTGCGTCGGGCTTCCTCATCGCCGATGGCGTTCTTCCGTCCAATGAAGGCCGTGGCTATGTTCTGCGCCGCATCATGCGCCGTGCCATGCGCCACGCGCACCTGCTTGGTGCCAAAGACCCGCTGATGCACCGTCTCGTGCCCTCGCTCGTCGGTGAGATGGGCGTCGCCTATCCAGAGCTCGTCCGCGCACAGCCATTGGTTGAAGCCACACTCCTACAGGAGGAAACACGCTTCCGTCAGACGCTCGATAAGGGGCTTAAACTGCTCGATGAAGCGACGGCGAGCATGGGGCAGGGCGATGTGCTCAGTGGTGATGTCGCGTTCAAGCTCTATGACACCTATGGGTTCCCATATGATCTGACCGAAGACGCGCTCCGCGCCCAAGGCCTCGGCGTGGACCGCGCCGGCTTTGACGAAGGCATGGCCAAGCAAAAGGCCATGGCCCGCGCCGCATGGAAGGGCTCTGGCGAGACCGCGTCGGACGACATCTGGTTTGATATCGCGGATGAACTCGGCAGCACCGAGTTCACAGGCTATGTCAGCACACAAGGTGAAGGGCAGGTCATTGCCCTCATCAAGGATGGCACGCGTGTCGACGCATTGGCCTCAGGCGACGTTGGCATTATCCTGACCAACCAGACACCTTTTTACGCTGAAAGCGGCGGGCAGTCGGGCGACGCTGGCACGATTTCAGGCGAGAACGGTTTTTCCGCTGCTGTTTCGGACACTGGCAAGCCGCTTGGCCGCCTTCACGCGCATCATGTGACCGTAAATGGCGGCACCATTTCAACCGGCCAGTCGGTGCAACTCACCGTGGACGTCGACCGGCGCAATCGCACCCGCGCCAACCATTCGGCCACGCACCTTCTGCATGCGGCCCTTCGCAACCGCCTTGGGGGTCATGTGACGCAAAAGGGCAGCATGGTCGCAGCGGACCGCCTGCGCTTTGACTTTTCGCATAACGCCGCGCTGTCCGCTGAAGACATTGCGATCGTTGAAGCGGAAGTGAATGCGGAAATTCGTGGCAACCAGTCCGTAACGACGCGGCTTATGACCCCGGATGACGCCATTGCTGCAGGAGCTCTCGCTCTGTTCGGCGAGAAATATGGCGACGAAGTCCGCGTCCTGACGATGGGCCCGCGCGCGCAGGGCAACGCCTATTCGGTGGAACTATGCGGCGGCACGCATGTCGATGCGTTGGGCGACATTGCCCTATTCAAAATCGTTTCGGAAGGGGCGGTTGCCTCTGGTGTTCGCCGCCTCGAAGCCATGACAGGAGAAGCGGCGCGGCTTTGGCTGACGGATCGGGAAGACAAGCTGAAGGATGTGGCAGCGCAACTGCGTGCCAATCCCGATGAAGTGCCCGCACGCGTTGCTGCATTGGCTGACTCTGTCCGTAAGCTGGAAAAGGAGCTCGCCGAAACCAAGAAGGCGTTGGCCCTGGGTGGCGGCGCGGGAGGTTCAGCGGAACCTGAAGAGGTTGGCGGCATCAAATTCCTCGGTCAGACCTTTGATGGGCTCGATCCTAAGGAACTGCGCGGCCTCGCAAATGAGGCCAAGCAACAGCTCGGCTCTGGCATCGCCGCCTTCGTCACCGTCAATGATGGGCGCGCATCTGTGCTCGTCACAGTGACCGATGATCTGACGTCTCGCTTCAGTGCGGTTGATCTTGTCCGCACTGGCGTTGAAACGCTGGGTGGTCAGGGTGGCGGTGGCAAGCCCGAAATGGCGCAGGGCGGCGGCCCGGATGGATCCAAGGCAGCCGAGGCAGTTGCGGCGATTAGAGGAATGTTGGGCTAACGCGCATTTCCGCAAGGATTTGAAAACATGGCGCACCCGAGAGGATTCGAACCTCTGGCCTCTGCCTTCGGAGGGCAGCGCTCTATCCAGCTGAGCTACGGGTGCCTGACGCAGCCGTTAGCAAAGCCCGGCGGACGCTGCCACCCCTAATCCCCGTTTATTTCAGCCAAGCCTATTTGCGGGCGACTTTGGCGAGTTCGACAGGCTGGAACTTGCCGAGGCCACAGCGAGGGCCTTCCTGCAAATGTCCGCCAAAGGTTTGGAGAACGGCAATCGTATCAACGGCGCACAATTGGTTGAGCGACGTCCGATAGCTGAAGCGTTCCTCAAACCCCAAGGCAGGACAGCTGATTGGCAGGGTGTTGCGATACCATTTGTTGCCGCCGGTGCGGAAATCGATGACGGAATCGCTGCGGACCCGGCTTTCCCGGATTTGGGAAATGGTAATGCAGTCCACAGCAGCACCGGTTGCGGTGGCTACTGGCATCTCGCGTTTTTTGGCAATAGCCGGGCCTGCGACAAGAGCGGCTCCAACGGCGGTCATCAGGATCAGGTTCTTCATGGCGTGGCTCCTCTATCCTTTTAGCTTTGCTAGCTTAGCCGGCAATTCTGTCTTGGACCTGAACAAACAAAGGTCTGCCACGATGCACCGCCAGCATTCCGGCGTCCGCGCTTTGCAGACATAGCGGCCGTGCAGGATGAGCCAATGATGGGCGCCGAGCCGGAAGGGCGCGGGCGTGTGCTTATCCAGCTGCTTCTCAACCGCCAGCGGCGTCTTGCCCTTTGCCAGCCCCGTCCGGTTGCCGACACGAAAAATGTGGGTATCCACAGCGAAGGTTTCCGCGCCGAAGGCCGTGTTCATCACAACATTGGCCGTCTTGCGGCCGACGCCGGGGAGCGTTTCCAGCACATCCCGGTCGGCGGGCACCTGACCGTCATGATCACGCACGAGAATTTCTGAGAGCGCGATGACGTTCTTCGCCTTTGCATTGAACAGGCCGATGGTTTTGATGTGTGCTTTCAGGCCGTCTTCGCCGAGCGCCATCATCTGCGAGGGGGTTTTTACATCCTCAAACAAAAGGCGTGTCGCCTTGTTGACGCCGACATCCGTGGACTGTGCCGACATCACAACCGCGACCAGAAGCTGGTAGTTGTTCCCATAGGCCAGTTCCGTTTCGGGCGAGGGGTTTTCCTCGGCCAGCCGGCGGTAGAACTCAAAAAGATCAGCCTTTTTCATGCTCGCCTAAACGCCCAGAACCTGATCCATTGTGTAACGGCCTGCGGGTTGGCGGAGGAGCCACTGCGCGGCCTTCACGGCGCCCTTGGCAAAAATGGCCCGGTTTTCAGCGCGGTGGACGAGCTCAATACGCTCATTGTCCGCGGCAAAGATGACACTGTGGTCGCCAGCGACGGTGCCACCGCGCAGGGCCGCGAAGCCAATCGCGCCGACCTCGCGGGCGCCAGTATGCCCGTCCCGTCCGCGTTCGCTGTGCTTGGCGAGATCAATCTGCCGGCCTTTGGCGGCGGCCTCACCAAGGAGAAGCGCCGTGCCGGAGGGCGCATCGACCTTCATCCGATGATGCATTTCGACAATCTCAATATCCCAATCCGGCCCCAGCTTTGCCGCAGCCTCCTGCACCAACCGGGCGAGCAGAGTGACGCCGAGCGACGTATTTCCCGTCTGGAGCACAGCGACGTGCGCCGCCGCATCGTCAAGGGCGCGGTGATGGTCTTCATTCAGGCCCGTCGTCCCGATCAGGATGGGCGTGTTGGCCGCAACGGCGGCACCAAGGTTGGAGACGAGCGCTGCGGGCGATGAAAAATCGATGAGGACGTCTGCAGATTTGGCGAGCGCAATTGGATCACCCCCTGCATCAATGCCACCGGCGACAGACAATCCGGCTTCTTCCGCCGCGACCGCCAACGCCTGCCCCATGCGCCCCTTGCTGCCGATAATGCCGATGGAGGTCATGCGCGTCATTCCTTCGTTCCGATTGTGCTTAGCCTTGGCCCAAAGTCCCTCAAAAGAAAAGCTGCCGCTTGAGACGCGCGCCGCTTATCCATAAGGCAACACCATGAACCCAATACGCAATATCGTCATCCTGACCGGCGCAGGCGTGTCTGCCGAAAGCGGCATCGATACCTTCCGCAGCGCAGGCGGGCTTTGGGAGCGGCACCGGATCGAGGATGTCGCAACGCCCGAAGGCTTTGAGCGTGATCCGGATTTGGTTCTCCGCTTTTATGATATGCGACGAGAGAACATCCAGAAGGCGCAACCCAATGCTGCACACGACGCTCTCGCGCGGTTGGATGCGGCGTGGGAGGGCAACCTGCTGATCGTCACTCAAAATGTAGATGATTTACATGAACGGGCAGGGGCCAAGCGACTGATCCATATGCATGGTGAGCATCTATCGGCTTGGTGCACGGCTTGCGACGAACGCACCATCTGGCGCGATCCTTTGGCTCACCGTCCGCCATGTCCGGCCTGTGGCTCGCCCGCTCTGCGGCCCGATGTCGTCTGGTTTGGCGAAATGCCCTATCAGATGGACGAGATCGACGCCGCGGTGCGCGATTGTGATCTGTTCGTCTCCATCGGCACTTCAGGGGCGGTCTATCCGGCGGCGGGGTTTGTCCGCACGGCGCGGCATGTTGGTGCCCACACGCTGGAACTCAATCTCGATCCGTCACAGGGCAGCATCATGTTCCATGAATGTCGCCTTGGGCCAGCGACGGAACTTGTCCCTGCCTGGGTAGATAGCCTGTTGTCATGATTGAACTTTTACTGCTGGCGCTTGGCCTGTCTGCCGATGCCTTTGCCGTTGCTATTGCAGCCGGCGTCGCCGCGCGGGAAGGACGCCCGCCCGTGTTGCGGATCGCGGCGGCTTTCGGGATTGCGCAAGGGGCGATGCCTTTGCTCGGCTATGCAGCTAGCCTGATCGCGGGAAGCTGGTTCACTATAGTGGACCATTGGGTGGCCTTTGCCCTGCTCGGGGTTCTGGGCGTGCAGATGGTGCGCGCAGGCCTTGACGGGGATGAAGCAGAAGCTGCTTTCGAGACGAAGAGTTTTCTCGGCCTTTTGGTCGCAGCCATTGCCACCAGCATTGATGCGGCAGCAGCTGGATTGACTCTCCCGCTGCTTGCAACGCCCATCTGGACAAGCTGCGCCGTCATCGCTGTCGTGACCGCCGTCACCAGCGGAGCAGGGGCCGCTTTTGGCGGTCGGCTTGGGATGAGGTTCGGAACACGCGCAGAAGTGGTCGGCGGGCTGGTGTTAATCGGG
>CAJBSR010000432.1 GCA_903958285.1 uncultured Sphingomonadales bacterium | reverse complement strand
CGAGGATGAGCATGTGCGGCGCTTCCCGCGTGATGAGCGCGAGCGCCAGCCGCGCGCGTGCCCCGCCCGAAAGCTTTTTGACTTCGGTTGTGGCCTTCTGGCCTGAGAAACCGAAGCGACCCAGCTGCGCGCGGACGGCTGCGGGCGTTGAGCCCTGCATCTGACGCGTCATGTGCTCGAGCGGCGTATCGTCGCCATCCAGCTCTTCAACTTGATACTGCGTGAAATAGCCGACGCGCATCTTGCCGGCAGCGTTCATCGCGCCGTCCATGGGCGCCAGCTGAGCCGCGAGCAGGCGCGCGAGCGTCGTCTTGCCATTGCCGTTGCGGCCAAGCAGCGCGATCCGGTCATCAGGGTCAAGCCGCAGGTTTAGCCGCTCAAGGATCGGGGTGCCAGCCGCATAGCCCACGCTTGCCATATCAAGCGTGATGAGCGGTGGCCGCAGCGGATCGGGATCTGGAAAGTCGAAAGACAGGGTCGGGTCTTCCGCCATCGCTGCAATGGGCTGCATGCGGGCGAGGGCCTTGACGCGGGACTGCGCCTGCTTGGCGGTGCTGGCGCGTGCGCTGTTGCGGGCAATAAAGTCCTGCAGTTTGGCACGCTGGGCATCTTGCGAGGCCTTGGCGGCGGCCAATTGTGCGGCGCGTTCGGCGCGCTGGCGTTCAAACGAGTCATAGCCGCCCGTGTAGAGCGTGACCTTTCCACCTTCGAGATGCAGGATGTTGTCGACGACGTTGTTCAGAAGATCGCGTTCATGGCTGATGACGACCATCATGCCCGGATAGGCCTTTAGGAAGCTTTCCAGCCACAATGTCGCTTCAAGGTCCAAGTGGTTCGATGGTTCGTCGAGCAGCAGCAGGTCGGGTTCTGAGAAGAGCAGGGCGGCAAGTGCCACACGCATTTTCCAGCCGCCTGAATAGCTGTCGAGCGGACGCTGCTGCATCTCTTCATCAAAGCCGAGGCCGACGAGAATGCGCGAGGCGCGGGCATTGGCGGTATAGGCGTCAATGGCGTTCAGGCGCTCATAGATCTCACCCAGCCGGTCCATGTCCTCACAATTTTCGGACTCGAGCATCAGCGCGGCCCGCTCCACATCGGCGGCCAGCACTGTATCGATGGGCGTCGCATCGCCGCTCGGCGCTTCCTGCGCGATATAGCCGATCCGCGTGTTGCGGGGCATTTCCATGCTGCCGTCATCTGGATCGATCGCGCCGATCATGACTTTCATCAGCGTGGACTTTCCCGCGCCATTTCGCCCGATCAGTCCGATCCGGCTACGCGGGGGCAGGGCCGCCGATGCGCGGTCAATGATGGTGCGCCCGCCAAGGCGCACGGTGATCCCGTTGAGATTGAGCATATCCGGCGGCTGCTACAAGATTTCGCTGCAGATGCGAAGGGATTCGCATCCACCGAGTAAATTGTGCACCAACCAAGGAGAGATGGCTGTCCATTGGTTATCGGCATGGGCGACGAGGCCTTGTTAAAATCCAAGCGTAAACTCGTATGTAACACCTACAATCTTTGATCTAGGACAATCTGCGCGCGCGTCTTATAGGCCGCGCAACATGACAAAGCCGCGCTTCGATTTTCAGATTTCTGCGACCGACGGGAAGGCCCGGACGGGCGTCATCCATATGATGCGCGGGGATATTCGCACGCCTGCCTTCATGCCTGTTGGCACCGCAGCAACCGTCAAGGCGATAAAGCCCAAGGATGTTCGGGCGCTGGGCGCCGACATCATTCTTGGCAACACCTATCACCTGATGCTCCGCCCCGGTGCGGAACGGATGGACCGGCTTGGCGGCCTCCACAAGTTCATGGGGTGGGACCGCCCGATCCTCACCGACAGCGGCGGATATCAGGTGATGAGCCTCGCTTCGCTGCGGAAGATTACTGAGGAAGGCGTCAAATTCGCGAGCCATCTCGATGGGTCGCGCCATATGCTAACGCCGGAACGCTCGATGGAAATCCAGCGTCTGCTCGGTTCAGACATCGTCATGGCCTTTGATGAATGCCCCGCGCACGGTGTGCCGCGTGAGGTAGCCGAGAAGTCGATGGAAATGTCGATGCGCTGGGCCAAGCGCTCGCGCGATGCGTTTGACGCCGGGGGAGAGCATGCGGCGCGGTCTGCGTTGTTTGGTATCCAGCAGGGGTCGTTGGACGAAGAGTTGCGGAAGCGGTCTGCTGACGCGCTGATTGATATCGGCTTTGATGGCTATGCCATTGGCGGGCTCGCGGTGGGTGAGGGGCAGGAGGCGATGTTCGCCACGCTCAATTTCGCGCCGGACCAATTGCCGGTTGACCGGCCACGGTACCTCATGGGCGTTGGCAAGCCAGATGATCTGGTGGGGGCGGTTGAACGCGGGGTCGATATGTTTGACTGTGTGCTGCCAACGCGCTCCGGTCGCAACGGTCAGGCCTTCACTTGGGATGGCGCGGTCAACATTCGCAATGCGAAGTTTGCTGAAGACCTGTCGCCGCTCGATCCTGCCTCACCGGTGGGGGAATGGAGCAAGGCGTATCTCCACCACCTCGTTCGATCAGGCGAGATGCTTGGCGCGATGCTGATGACCGAGCATAATCTATGG
>CAJBSR010000431.1 GCA_903958285.1 uncultured Sphingomonadales bacterium | reverse complement strand
TGCCGTGGGATTGGACGACATGGTCCGAATATCGCAAGTCCTTCGAAGCGAACGTCAAAGTTCCTCTGAACTATGCCAGCTATGTCGGGCACATCCCGCTGCGCCTCGCTGCGATGGGCATGGACGCTTGGGATCGCGCCGCAACGCCTGCAGAAATCGCAAGGATGGCAGAACTGCTTGACGATGCGCTGGCCGCAGGTGCGCTTGGCCTGTCGGACAATATGCACGATCATGACGGCGACAACCGTCCTGTGCCGTCGCTGCTCGCCGATGATGCAGAATTCTCTGCGCTGTTCGACGTGATGGATCGCTATCCCAGCACCTGCTACCAGATCATCGTCGACACCTTCATGCGGATGAACGGCCCGGCCAATCTCAAGCGGCTGGAAGGCCTGCTCGCAGGCCGCAAGATCCGTGTTCAGATTGCAGGGGGCATCCCGACACTTTGGTTCCAGGCCGGAATCCTGCCTGAAATGCAAAAGACGATCAACGAGATGCGCGCCGCCGGCGTCGACGTTTGGCCGGGCTTCGCACACGTTTCGCCCACCTCTGTGCTCTCGATCACCAAGTCGCTGATCTTCGCACAGTCGAATGACTATGTCTGGCATGAGGTCGTGCTCGCCGAAACCCATGCGGAAAAGGAACGCCTGCTGCGCGATCCGGACTGGCGCGCTCGGGCGCGTGAAAGCTGGGATACGCAGGCTTGGGATCATTCCCCGCTGAAGAACCCGCAGGAACTGCTGATGCTTGACAGCGAAAACGGTGTGGGGCCAGTTGGCGGCACGCTCAAGGAATTCGCTGACAGCCGTGGCGTTCACCGTTCTGACGCAATGGCCGACTGGATCCTCGAAAACGGTCTGCTTTCGACCGTCCACATGGCGCCCTTCCCCAAGGACGAGGCGCTGACGGTGGAGTTGATGAAGGACCCCAAGACGGTCGGCAACATCTCCGATGCTGGCGCACACCTTCAGATGCTGTGCGGTGGCGGTGAGAATGCCCTCCTCCTGACCAAGTACGTTCAGGAAGAAAAGTCACTGACGCTGGAAGAGGCCATCCATGTGATGACCGGCAAGCTGGCCGAGCACTTCTTCCTGCCGGACCGTGGCGTGATCTCACCGGGCAAGCGCGCGGACATCGCCGTGTTCCACATGGATGAAGTCGGCTACCGCCAGTTTGAAAAGGCTTGGGATGTGCCCGATGGGAAGGGCGGCACCACATGGCGCTTCACCCGTCCGCCACTGCCGACCCGCCTGACCTTGGTCAACGGCGTGCCGACGTTCGAGAACGGCGCCTATACAGGCGCCAAGCCGGGTCAGTTCCTGAGCCCGGCAAATGATGTAGACCAAGCTTTGGAAGCAGCGGAGTAAGCCCCATGGAAGTTAAAGTCGGCGAAGGCGAACGCGCCTATTTCAATGGCGGGATCCGTCAGGTGGAGACCGAAAGCTCGGTCCTCATCAGTTCCTCCAAATATCTCAACAATGCGGAGTTGCGGAACCTGATCGCGCAGGAAATGCTGCGCCGAAACGGGCCAGATTTGCCCAACACGGCGTACATCCCTGAAGTCGCACAGATCCTCATGATGAGCGAGGATTTCGGGCGGG
>CAJBSR010000430.1 GCA_903958285.1 uncultured Sphingomonadales bacterium | reverse complement strand
GGACAAGTACCGTTCCCACCAACACCATGAGGGGGCGGGCGGGAATATGCTTTGTCAGCCATGCACCTGCAGGAGCTGCAACGATGCCGCCGATCAGCAGGCCGATGACAGGTTCGGTGAGGTCATTGGAGCCAAGCGACACAATGAATGTGGCGGAAATAGCGATGGCCAGAAAGAACTCAGCGACATTCACGGTCCCAACGGTCATACGCACGTTATTGCCCTGAATAAGGAGGTTGGACGTCACGACAGGCCCCCAGCCGCCGCCGCCCGTCGCGTCCAGAAATCCGCCAACCAGTCCCACCGGTTCGACAATCTTGGCTTTGCGTTCGATGAAATGGTGTCCCAACCCGCGCCACAGGATGTAGAAGCCAATGGCTGTCAGGTAGGCGAGCACGATTGGCCTTGCGACCTCGGCATGAATATTGGTCAGAACGAAAACACCAACCACACCGCCGATGATGCCCGCAATGCTCAGCCGCAGACATAGCTTCCAGTCGACATTTCGATGCAGAATGTGACTGACGCCGCTGATCCCGCCCGTAAAGGCTTTGATAATGTGGACGTAGCTAGACGCCAGTGCAGGCGGTACGCCCATTGCGATCAGTGAGGTATTTGCGATGACCCCAAACGCCATGCCAAGCGCCCCATCGACAAGCTGAGCGAAAAAGCCAATCGCAATGAAGGGCAGGATCGCTTCAATCTGTTCGGCACTAAATTCGGGCATCAAGCGCGATCCTTTAGTCTATCAATCTACCAAATTGCGACGTCCAATGTCACCCTGCGAATGCCGCAATCTTGGAGTTACCAAATGTCTGGGCCGATCGAGCCCTAACCCCAAGCGCTATCATACACATATTCGATAGACATTAGAGAGCGAGCAAGATTTTCTACGTTCGCTCCAAGTCTTTCGGATCGTCGCAGGCGCCGCGGCCCAAGAGCTGGCTTTGAAGTCTGTCTTTGGATCGTCCTGCAATCTGACGTTGACTTGATCAACACCGCTTCCTAAGGGGAGCGCGCCTTGGCGGGGTTGCCCGTGGTCATGGTGGTTTTCCCTTCCTCAGAGAAAGGAAAACTCGGCATGAACTCGGAAGATCCCGCGCAGGACGGTCAAAGCTCGTCAGACCCTCGGCTCGATTCGTTAGACATGCAGCTGAAAAAGGTAAGACAGGCGGAGAAAATCCGTTCGGGAAACAAGGACCAGGAGCCTGCCAAAGGAATGCGGCAGGGCAACCGGGTTCTGACCGAATTGATTGCCGGACCTGCGGGTGGCGCTTTGTTGGGTTGGTTTTTGGACCGCCTGCTGGGCACATCCCCTGCGATCCTGCTTGTCGCCATGTTCCTTGGGATCGTGGTGGCGTTCAGGAATATCATAAGGATTTCAAACGAGCGTCCAGAATAGTCTGGGCGCTTTGTGTGCATAAACGGGGTTGGAATTACGTGGCTTCCGAAGGCGGCAAGATCGATCCGATGCACCAGTTCATGATTGAGCCGATTGTTCCGCTCAATCTCGCTGGTTATGACATCTCGTTCACCAATTCCTCGCTGTTCATGATCTTGGTCATGGCGACAATTTGGGTGTTCATGCTGGGTGGCATGAAGCGTCAAATGGTGCCCGGCCGCTGGCAGGCAGCTGTCGAGGGCGTGAACGGTTTCATCAACGATATGGTGTCCACCAGCGTTGGGCCGGAAGGCAAGAAGTACGTCCCGCTCGTCTTCTCGCTGTTCATGTTCATCCTGGTCGCGAACTTCATGGGCATGATGCCTTTCGGTATCGTCCCGGGCGTCCACGCCTTCACAGTCACCAGCCATTTGACGGTCACCGCGGTTCTCGCGATCCTCAGCTTCGGCACGGTGCTGGTTGTCGGTTTCTGGAAGCATAAGCTGCACTTTTTCAGTCTGTTCGTGCCGCATGGCACGCCTTGGTGGCTGAT
>CAJBSR010000429.1 GCA_903958285.1 uncultured Sphingomonadales bacterium | reverse complement strand
GGTCTCTTCATTGAGCGCGCAATGGTAAAGGCGAGCGAAAAGCTGGCTATCCTCTCAGCAGAAGCCCCCATCCATCAGCCAACGCTGACGGACGGAACGGCCTTCCATCTGCTGCAGGAGGAAATGAAGACGGCGTTTGAATGCACCGTCATCGATCTTCCGCGCACCACGCTGGTTCAGCACCCGCACCTGATGGGCGACGTACAATGCACTGTCATTGTCGCAGAACTGACGCTCGCATCCGCGCGCGATGTGATCCGCATTCTTTCCTGGCTCAAATCAAACGCGCCGCAATCTCAGGTCATCGTTGTCTTGAACAAGGTGGTGGCCGGCGCGACGCCGGAAATCACCAAGAAGGATTTCGAAGCCTCAATCGAGCGCAAAATCGATGTGGTCATTCCCTATGATCTTAAGGTCACCAGCCAGGCCGCCAAGCTTGGCAAGCCGGTGGCAGATGCCGGCAAGGGATCAAAAATCGGCGGCGCCCTGCAGGATGTCGTGACCAAGATGCTCGCTATCGCGGGTCAGGAAGACGACATGCCGAAGATCGGCGTCAAGGCAGCGGCAAAGCCTTCCTTAATGACAAAGATCGGCGATCTGAAATCCCTGTTCCCTAAAAAGGCCGCAAAACAGGCAGCGGAACCGGTCGCCTAATCGACGTTGCGGCACCGCATTGGTTTTTGACGATAGGAAAGTGGCAGTAAGATGATGTCCGTTATCATGCTTGGCTCTGGCGTCCTCCTGGCCCTCGCCCTGCTGTTTCTTGCCTTTTCCGGCCCGTCTCAAGGCAAGGCATATCACCGCCGTCTGGATGAATTGAGAGAACGGCACGGCGCCACCACGAACTCTGTTGAAAAACAGATGCGCAAGATGATTGCCTCAAAACCGACCCCGAACCAGAGCGGCGGCAACAGCCTGATCCCAAACCCGGAGCTGCTCGCCAAGCGCATTGAGCGGACCGGCAAGAGCTGGACGCTTCGGAACTATGCGCTGGCTTGCGTCGGCATTGGCATCGTTGTCGCGGCTGGACTGGTGATCAAGGGTGCCCCTATTCTGCTCGGCCTTTTGGCCGGGGTCGTATTGGGCCTTGGCCTCCCGCACATGACGATCGGCTTTCTGATTGGGAAGCGCATTGGCGATTTCAACGTCCGCTTTCCCGATGCCATCGAACTTATGGTGCGCGGTTTGCGGTCGGGCCTTCCTATTTCCGAAACATTGGGGATCGTCGGCAAGGAATTGCCGGGTGCTGTCGGCGCTGAATTTCAGTTTGTTGCCGACAAGGTCAGGATCGGACGGACGATGGACGAAGCGCTGCAGGACGCGGCCGAGCGCCTCAACATTCCGGAATTTCAATTCTTCTGCATCTCGCTCGCCATTCAGCGCGAAACGGGCGGTAACTTGGCCGAAACCCTGTCGAACCTCGCCGACGTGCTGCGCAAACGGTCGCAGATGAAGCTGAAGATCCGCGCCATGTCTTCGGAATCCAAGGCCTCCGCGTACATCGTCGGCTCACTGCCGTTCATCGTGTTTGGTCTGCTGTACACGATGAACCCGGGGTACATCGGTGACTTCTTTGTTGACGAGCGCCTGATGGTGATTGGTCTTGGCGGGCTGGTCTGGATGGGCATCGGCGTCGCTATCATGGCCAAAATGGTCAGCTTTGAAATCTAACGGATCAGGGAGCGAGACAAGAACATGCAACCAGTATCCGGTCCAACCCTGATGGGTGTCGACGTTATGTGGGTGGCGACGCTGCTCACAGCGGTCGCAGCCCTCGCCATCCTTGTCGCGCTTTATGCCGCAACGACAGTGCGCGATCCCATGGCCAAAAGGG
>CAJBSR010000428.1 GCA_903958285.1 uncultured Sphingomonadales bacterium | reverse complement strand
GAATTCCTGATCACGAAAAACCGTCAAACCTTCTTTCAGGCAAAGCTGGAACCAATCGCGGCAGGTGATGCGATTGCCTGTCCAATTGTGGAAATATTCATGCGCGATGACGCCTGCGACATTGTCATAATCAATGTCGGTCGCCGTTTCCGGATCAGCAAGCACATAGCGCGAGTTGAAGACGTTGAGGCCCTTATTCTCCATCGCGCCGAAGTTGAAATCGGCGACAGCGACGATGTTGAACTGGCCCAGATCATATTCGCGGCCATAGACATCCTCGTCCCACTTCATGCTCGCCTTCAAGGCGTCCATGGCATGGTGCGTGCGCGGCAAGTCTGCCTCAGCCACCCAAATGGCGAGGTCCACGGCCTTGCCCGACATCGTCGTGAAGCTGTCGCGGTTGGCCGCAAGGTCACCTGCGACAAGCGCGAACAAATAGCTCGGCTTGAAGAAAGGGTCGGTCCATTCCGCCCAATGCCGGCCGCCGTCGAGGTCGCCCGACGCCGTCATGTCGCCATTGCTGAGCAGAACCGGATAGGCCGCCTTACCCGCTGCCATCCGGACGGTGTAGCGCGACAAGACATCGGGACGGTCGGGGAAGAAGGTGATCCGACGAAAGCCTTCCGCCTCGCACTGGGTGCACAGCAACCCGCCCGAGGCGTAGAGGCCCATCAGCTGGGTGTTAGCGGCAGGCGCGATTTCGACTTCAGTTTCGATCACCGCCTTGTCCTGCAAGAGCGGCAAAACCAGCGCGCCCCCGTCCAGCGTCCACTCCGCCGTTTCCTCGCCATCAATGCGGACGACGAGCGGCGTCAGCCCATCCCCATCCAGCCGCAGCGGGCGGCCATGCGCGCCGTTGCGCGCGACTGTCAGCGTCGCGCGGACGCGGGTCTTGGCCGGGTCCAGATCAAAATTGAGCGCAATATCCGGCACCAGCCAGTCAGGCGCGGCATAGTCGGCGCGGTGGATGACGGACGGGGCGGCGGTGGCGTTTTGGGCATCGAGCATAAACCCGATTTAGGGGCGCGGACTGCGAAGGCAAAGGTGGTAACTGAATTTCTCGGATAAATCAGTCTTTGTCGATACCCTCGTCAAGGTCGACGTCCAACGACGGCAGCGTCAGCTTCGCGCCCTTACTCGCGTCCGCAGCCCGCAGATCGCCGATGATTTCCTGATATTTTTTCGCCATTTCGCCACCGTGCGGCGAGTTGGCAATTGGTGAGAGGTAATCGGCGGCAGCCTTGTAATTACCAGACTTCAGGAGTTCGGCCGCATAAGCGATCCTAAAACTAGAAACTTGCGGAGCATTGAATGTCGCCTTCCGCAACCCCGCGATCGCCGCTTCGGTAGGGGCGCGTCGCTCTCGCGCAAAACTGCGGTAATACTCGTACAGGATCAGAACGTCCTCTGGATTGGCGCGGTTTCCTCGCACAAGCCATCCACGCGCTTCCTTCCAAGCCGCAGCGTCTTCGCTGCCCGCGAATTGCAGTTGGCGAAGACGAGCTTGACCCTTCCAGAGAAAAGCTCGCGCTGCCGCCGGATCGAGCGCAATAGCCCTGTCGGCGGCTTCTATGGAGCCCACATAGTCTTTCATCCGAAGTTTCAGACCTGCCAACTGCGTCCAAACGTCAGCATTCTTGCCATAAAAGTTTGTTGCCGTTTCAAGAGATCGCAAAATCTTCTGGCGGCCCTCCTCCCTCGTGCTGCCCGATAGAGCCAGCCGATCGTGCAACGTCTCGCCGAACGAAGGGTCCAGCAAGGTAACGGTCACCTTTAGTCCGACAGGAGCGGGAAATGGCAGCCCAAGGTAGGTGATTGTGCGGGCGCGCAAATAGTTCTGGAGATCACGGTTAAGAACGTTGAGATCACCGAACGCAGCCTCCGCCGCTTCAAGCGATGACTTGCCATTGCTTACCTGATTCAAATAGCTCTTTAGTTGGCCACTCCGCTCTGACTTGAAAGTCAGGAAGTGGGTCAGCAACCATGCGCGTCCATAGAAATTGCCGCGTTGGTCTGGAGCAACATCATTTACGTTGGCACTAAGCAAAGTCCGTATCGGCACCGTGTCCTCAAGATAGAGTTGGTAGGCACGATGCTTCGCTTGAAGCCCCAAATGCGCCTTGTCACCCTTGAACTCGACTGTTGATAGAAACTCCGCAAAGCCTTCTACGTACCATGCCGGATAAGCTGAACTGAAATTATGCATCATCAGATGGTGCGCGTATTCATGGTTTAGGATGATATTGTCGAAATCACCGCTTTCACGCGGGACAACCGCCATAACACCTGCTTCGTTAGCGCGGTAGAAGCCCGCGACCCCCTTGACTCCCCGACCCAAAACCCGTCGCACCTCAGATTGACCAGACAGCACATAGACCGACAATTTGCCCTCATTCTGAGGCTCGGGGATGGCGAGCAGCTTGCGCAAGAGCGCATCAAACCGCTCAAGACGGATCGCGTCTTCCTGAAGTGACTTCGGAGATGTGCCGTAAAAAATAAACTTTTCTGTCTCCACCTTGTACCAAGCGGCTTGCAAAGGTGTTGAAAATAAAAAGGAAAATATTGCTAAGGCAAGTAAACGCATCAACACAAAACCCCGATATGGCGAATTCATCGCAATATAGAATTTGTTTGTCTACGTGTTTTTCAGCAATACTCAGATCACACAAAACTATAGGGATCAATATCCACGCTCACCCGCACATGGCGTGACCATTCCAGTCCGCCGAGCCAGTCGCGCAGGACATCCTGCACATCGAGCGCGCGGCGGGCGTGGACGAGGAGGCGCTGGCGGTGCCGACCACGCAGCATGGCGAGTGGGGCGGGGGCGGGGCCGTAGACCTGCATCCCTTCGACCTCGGGCGCTGTCCGGGCGATCTGCCGTGCAACCTCCTGCGCATCGCCAAGACTTTCGGAGGCGACAATGATCGCGGCAAAACGGCCAAAGGGCGGGGCGTTGGCAAAGCGGCGGGCCTCGGTCTCCGCCTCGTAGAAACTCTCGGTATCGCCAGAGACGAGCGCCTCCATGACAGGGGCGGTCGGTTCATGCGTCTGGAGATAGACATGGCCGGGCTTGGCACCGCGACCGGCGCGTCCGGCGACCTGCATGATCTGCTGGAAGCTGCGTTCTGCCGCGCGAAGGTCTCCACCTTGCAGGCCAAGGTCCGCATCGACGACGCCGACCAGCGTTAGTTCCGGGAAGTGATAGCCTTTGGTGATGAGCTGCGTGCCGATGACGATGTCGATTTCGCCTGCTTCCATCCGCCCGACGAACTCGGCCACCTTGGCAGGCGACCAGAGCGTGTCCGACGTCACGATGGCACGGCGCGCTTCGGGGAAGAGGAGGCCGACCTCGTCCGATATGCGCTCCACACCGGGACCACAGGCGACCAATGAATCCTCGGTCTTACATTCGGGACACGCACTGGGCGGCGGCTCAATATGCCCGCAATGATGGCATTGCAGCCGGTTGGTCAGCCGGTGTTCGACCATCCACGCCGTGCAATTGGGGCATTGGAACCGGTGCCCGCAATGGCGGCACAAAGTGAGCGGCGCATAGCCCCTGCGGTTGAGGAACAGCAGCACCTGCTCCTTGCGCGCCAGCGTCTGCGTGATCGCGTTGACGAGTGGCGGGGCGAGCCAGCGCCCGCGTTCGGGCGGGGTTTCGATAAGGTTGATCGCCTCAATGGTCGGCATCTGCGCGGCGCCATAGCGGCCCGGCAGCTTGATTTCGGCATAGCGCCCCTGCGCCACCTGCTGTCGCGTTTCGATGGCGGGGGTGGCTGTTGCCAGCACGACCGGGATTTTCTCAAAATGCCCACGCATCACGGCAGCGTCGCGGGCGTGATATTGGACGCCGTCTTCCTGCTTGAAGCTCGTTTCATGCGCTTCATCGACAACGATCAGCCCAAGGTTGCGATAGGGCAGATAGAGCGACGACCGCGCGCCCACCGTCACCAGCGCTTCACCACTGGCGATGGCGCGATAGGTCCGCCTGCGTTGCGATTGCCGCAAGTCGCTGTGCCAGGCGACGGGCGCATGGCCAAAGCGATCCGTGAAGCGGCGGAGGAACGGCTCAGTCAGCGCAATCTCGGGCAAGAGGACAAGCGTCTGCTTGCCCATGCGGATCGCCTCGGCAATCGCCTCAAAATAGACCTCGGTCTTGCCGGAGCCGGTGACGCCATCGAGCAGGACAGGCGCAAACGCCTCGGCCTTCACCATCGCGACCAGTTGGTCGGCTGCGGCGGTCTGTTCCGGGGACAGCGCAGGCGGAGCAAAAGCGGGATCAGGCGCGATGAACGGCGTATCGAGGGCAACCTCAACGCCTTCAATCACACCCAGCTTCACCAGCCCGCGAATGACCGCTTCGGACACGTCAGCGATTGTGGCGAGCTCACGGATCAGGCCCTGACGCTCGCCAATGCGTTCAATTGCCTGCGCGCGCTGGGATGTCATCTTGTCCGGCTGTTTGCCCGACAGGCGATACTCCACCACCGTCCGCCCGCCCTCCAGCGCGGCGGCAGAGGAGAGTGCCATGCGCACCACCGACGTCGGCGGGGCGAGGTAATAGTCCGCCGTCCACTCGATCAGGCGCCGCAGCGGCGCGCCAATAGGTGGAATGTCGTAAACCTCTAAAATGTTGCGCAGCCGGTTGTCGCCCACCGTCTCCGTTGGAAGTGATTCTAATTCCCAAACCACGCCCGTCATCTCACGCGGGCCGAGCGGCACGCGCACGACGCTGCCGAATTCGACCTCCATGCCATGAGGCACGCGATAATCGAGCGGACCCAGCGCCGGGTTGGTGTGGAGGATGCGAACACGCGACATTGCATCGCCGATAGCGCGCCATCGGCTTGCAGGCCAGCGGGGGCACTGCTAGGCGCGCATCCATGTCAGTCGATCACGCAACCGTCCGCAAGATCGCCTCGCTCGCCCGCATCGCCGTTACGGATGATCAGGTCGAGGCGATGGTGCCCGAACTCAACAACATTCTCGGCTGGATCGAGCAGCTGGGCGAGGTGGATACGTCCGCTGTCCAGCCGATGACCGCCGTCATCCCCAACGTCCTGCGCCTGCGCGACGACGTGGTGACCGATGGCGACGTCCGCGATGCCGTGCTGAAGAACGCCCCTCAGGCCGAACAGGGCTTCTTCACCGTGCCCAAGGTGATCGAATAATGACCAACCTAACTGACCTAGGCATTGCTGCCATCCGCGACGGCTTCAAAGCGGGTGATTTCACCGCGCGTGATGTCGCCTCCGCCTTCAACGAGGCTGTCGCCGGCGCAAAGGCGCTCAATGCCTTCATCGTCGAAACCCCGGAAATCGCGCTGGCCGCAGCCGATCAGGCGGACAAAGACCGTGCTTCGGGCAGCCTCAAGCCGCTGTCCGGTGTGCCGATTGGCATGAAGGATCTTTTTGCGACCAAGGACGTGCAGACGACCGCAGCCAGCCACATCCTCGAAGGCTTTGTGCCGCAGTACGAATCGACCGTGTCGGGCAAGCTGTGGAACGCTGGCGCGGGCATGCTCGGCAAGCTCAACCTTGATCAGTTCGCCATGGGCTCGTCCAACGAGACGAGCTTTTTCGGCAATGTGATTTCGCCCTGGCGGCGCAACAATGGCGATACAGCCGCGCTTGCGCCGGGTGGATCGTCGGGCGGCACGTCGTCGGCCATTGCTGCGCGCCTTGTGCCAGGTGCCACGGGGACGGACACGGGCGGCTCGATCCGCCAGCCTGCGGCCTTCACGGGCATTTCGGGCATCAAGCCGACCTATGGCCGCTGCTCACGCTGGGGCATCGTCGCTTTCGCCTCCTCGCTTGATCAGGCCGGGCCCATGGCGCGCGACGTGCGCGACTGTGCGATCCTGCTCGAAAACATGGCAGGCTTTGACCCCAAGGATTCGACCTCGCTCGACCTGCCGGTCCCCAATTGGGAAGCCGCACTCTCGACCGACCTTAAGGGCAAGCGCGTCGGCATCCCCAAGGAATATCGCGTTGACGGCATGCCAGCCGAAATCGACGCCTTGTGGGAACAGGGCATAAACTGGCTGAAGGATGCAGGCGCGGAGATCGTCAACGTCTCCCTGCCGCACACGCAATATGCATTGCCGGCCTATTACATCATTGCGCCGGCCGAAGCGTCGTCCAACCTCGCCCGCTATGATGGCGTGCGTTATGGCCTTCGCGACCTGCCCGATGGCGCGAACCTGCAGGATATGTATGCCGCGACCCGCGCGGCTGGCTTCGGGGATGAGGTCAAGCGCCGCATCCTCATCGGCACCTATGTGCTCTCGGCCGGGTTCTACGACGCCTATTACACGCAGGCGCAGAAGGTCCGCACGCTCATCGCGCGCGACTTTGATCAGGCTTGGGAAACGTGCGATCTGCTGCTGACCCCGACCGCGCCGAGCGCCGCATTCGGCCTTGGCGAAAAGTCGGATGATCCGCTCGCCATGTATCTGAACGACGTCTTCACCGTGCCGACCTCGCTGGCAGGGCTTCCTGCCATGTCAGTGCCGGGTGGCCTCGACGCGCTCGGCCTGCCGCTGGGTCTCCAGATCATCGGCAAGGCATTGGATGAACAGACCGTGCTGAATGCGGGCCTCGCTATCGAGGAACGCGCCGGATTCACGGCACGCGCGGATAAGTGGTGGTAACATGAGCAGCTATCGTATTCAGGGCACAACGGGTGAATGGGAGGTCGTGATCGGCCTTGAAGTCCACGCGCAGGTCACGTCCAACTCCAAGCTGTTTTCCGGCGCCGCCGCCTCTTTCGGCGCGGAACCGAACACGCAGGTTTCGCTGGTGGACGCCGCCATGCCCGGCATGCTGCCTGTGCCCAATGCCGAGTGCATCCGTCAGGCGGTACGCACCGGCCTTGCCATCGACGCGCAGATCAACCGCTGGAGCCGGTTTGACCGGAAGAATTATTTCTACGCGGATTTGCCGCAGGGATATCAGATCTCGCAGCTCTATCACCCGCTGGTCGGCGAAGGGCATCTGGAGATCGACGCCGATGAAAAGGCAGGCATCCTTGAGGCCAAGCGCATCGGCGTGGAGCGCATTCACGTGGAACAGGACGCGGGCAAGCTGATGCATGATCAGCATCCGACGCGCTCTTATGTCGATCTCAACCGCTCTGGCGTCGCGCTGATGGAAATCGTCTCGCGGCCGGACATGACATCGCCGGCCGAAGCCGGTGCCTATCTGCGCAAGCTGCGCGCCATCCTGCGCTATGTCGGCTCGTGCGACGGCAATATGGAAGAAGGCTCGATGCGCGCCGACGTGAACGTCTCGGTCCGCCGTGCGGGCGAAGAACTGGGCACGCGCACAGAAACCAAGAATGTGAACTCGGTCCGCTTCGTCATGCAGGCGATTGAGCATGAGGCGAACCGTCAGGTCGATGTGCTCGAAGCCGGGGGCAAGATTGTGCAGGAAACGCGTCTCTTCAATCCGGACACGGGCACGACGCGGTCGATGCGCTCCAAGGAAGATGCGCATGATTACCGCTACTTCCCCGATCCCGATCTGCTGCCTCTGGAACTGACCGAGGCCTTTGTCGAAGAATGCCGCGCCTCATTGCCCGAACTGCCCGATGCCAAGCGCGCGCGTTATGTCGATGTCCTTGGCATCAGCGCCTATAACGCCGCTGTTCTGACCGCAGAGGTCGAAACCGCCCGCTGGTTCGAAGCGCTTCTGGATCAGGGTGCCGAGGCCAAGCAGGCCGCCAATTGGGTGATGTCCGAACTGTTCGGGGCGCTGAACCGCCTTGGCAAGTCGATTGAAGACAGCCCCGTCTCGCCTGCACAGGCAGCGGAACTGCTGACGCTCGTCACTGATGGCACGCTCTCTGGCAGCCTGGCAAAGCAAGTGTTCGAGAAAATGCTCGAGACCGGAGACAGCGCGGGAACCATCGTTGAACGCGACGGCCTGAAGCAGACAAGCGACACCGGCGCCATCGAAGCCGTCATCGCCGATGTGCTCGCAAAGAACCCCGGCCAGCTGGAACAATATCGCAGCGGCAAGGAAGCCCTATTTGGCTTCTTTGTCGGCCAGACGATGAAAGCCATGGCCGGAAAGGCCAATCCGGCGGTGGTGAATGAGCTTCTGAAGAAGGCGCTGGGCTAGGCGGAACTTGGCGTTGGGCAGGCCATCACCCTTGCCCTTCGCGTTCCCCGTGCTATAGCGCCGCCCCACCGGCCTCATGCGGGCGTGGCGAAACTGGTAGACGCGCCAGATTTAGGTTCTGGTATCGTAAGATGTGGGGGTTCGAGTCCCTTCGCCCGCACCAGGTTTGCCAAGCCCCGTTTTTTCCTGTTGTCAGGAATGACGGGCCTAGCAGATTTCCTGAAGGATTGAGTGACCAATGCAGACTGTCGAAACGTTGAACGAAGGCCTGAAGCGCGCCTACACGCTGACGATTACCGCCAAGGATATCGCCGCGCGCGTCGAACAGGAAGTCACGCGACTCGCACCAACAGTGCGCATGCCCGGCTTCCGCCCCGGCAAGGTGCCTGCCAACCTCGTCAAGAAGATGCACGGCGAAGCGCTGCAGGGCGATGCGCTGAACGCGTCGGTTCAGGAAGCTGTCCAGTCGCTGATCGGCAAGGAAAAGCTCCGCCCCGCCATGTCGCCGTCCGTTGAACTGGGCGAAGGCTATGAGCATGGCAAGGATGCCGAAGTGAAGGTTGCGCTCGAAGTGCTGCCCGAAATCGCCACGCCGAGCCTTGATGGCCTGAAGCTGGAGCGCCTGACGGTGGAAGCCAGCGCAGACGCGATCGACGAAGCTGTCCTTCGCATCGCGCAGCAGCAGAAGAATTTCAAAGACGCGCCAAAGGGCCACAAGGCTGCCACCGGCGATCTGGTTGTCATGGACTTTGTCGGCAAGGTCGACGGCACACCTTTTGACGGCGGCACCGGCGAAGGCATGTCGGTTGAAATCGGCACCGGTCGTTTGATCCCGGGCTTTGAAGACCAGCTCATCGGCGTAAAGGCCAATGACGAAAAGACGATCACCGTCACCTTCCCGGCCGACTACAATGTCGATTATCTCAAGGGCAAGGAAGCAACCTTTGACCTCGTCATCAGCGACGTTCGCGTGGCCGACGAAGCCAAGGCAGACGACGACTTCGCCAAGTCGCTGGGTCTTGAAGGCATTGATCAGCTGCGTGACCTGATGAAGGGTCAGCTGGAGCAGGAATTCAACCAGCTCACGCGCACGCACATGAAGCGCCGCCTGCTCGACCAGCTGGCTGCCGCACACAGCTTTGACGTTCCGCCGTCGATGGTGGACGCTGAGTTCAACCAGATCTGGGCGCAGCTGGAACACGAAGCCGGCCAAGAAGCTGATCCGGAAGCCGCACGCGCGGAAATGGAAAAGGATCGCGTCGAATATCTCGCCATCGCCGTCCGCCGCGTCCGTCTGGGCCTGCTCCTGTCCGAAATCGGTCAGGCGAACAACGTCCAGATCTCTGCTCAGGAAATGAACCGCCTGATCCAGCAGGCCGCGATGCAGTATCCGCAGCAGGATCGGGAGCGCTTCGTCCAATACGTTCAGCAGGACCCGATGGCCGCCGCACAGATCCGTGCGCCGCTTTATGAAGATAAGGTCGTCGACTTCCTGTTCTCAACAGCAGAAATCACTGACCGCGCCGTGACCCGCGAAGAGCTGGAAGCTGCGATTGAAGCCGATAGCGATGACGGCCATGTCCATGGCCCGGGCTGTGGCCATGATCATGGCGACGAAAAGCCAAAGGCAGCCAAGAAACCAGCCGCCAAAAAGGCCGCCGCGCCCAAGGCAGAAGCCGCTGAGAAGCCCGCCAAGGCTGCAAAGCCGGCAGCCGACGCAGCTGAAAAGCCTGCCAAGAAGGCTCCGGCTAAGAAAAAAGCCTGATTTTTCAGAGTCTTTGACAAAAAAGAGGGGCCCTCTGCGCAAGCAGGGGGCCTTTTCTTTGGGACAAGACCGGCAGCGATTCGCGCGCACAACCGCCGTCTGGACCGCGCGACCCTGCCAACCTGACCTCAGAGACATTTGACGCGTAACAAAGTTCCATATTAAGGGGCCCCGAAGCAGTGAAAGCTGCGCTAAACGCCGACATACGTTTTCATGGCTTCACACACCCACGGTCGCCCCTATAGCGACGGTGAGAATCGCTATGGCTGCGGCCAATGTTGGAGGTTTTTTTGGGCGAATTTGGGTTTCCAGCGAATCAGGGTCTTTATGACGCGCGCAACGAACATGATGCGTGCGGTGTCGGCTTTGTTGCCAATATTAAAGGCGTGAAATCGCACGAAACCGTCAAACGCGGCCTCGAAATTCTCGTCAACATCGACCATCGCGGTGCGGTTGGGGCCGATCCGCTGTTGGGCGATG
>CAJBSR010000427.1 GCA_903958285.1 uncultured Sphingomonadales bacterium | reverse complement strand
GGACAGCCCGATATGCGGGTGCGGGCGGACGTCCATGCCCAACCCAATGTCGAGCATGCCGGGGCCGAACTGATCCACAAAGCAAAAGGGCCCGACCATCGTGAGGCCGCGCGCGGGCAGCGCGCGCCGAACTTCAAAGGCACCCAGATTATGGGTGACGGGCAGAAGCATTCCTTCAACCGGATGGGACATGGCCGTTCTCTCCTCTTGGTCGCCTTATTCGCCGGGGGCTTTTGCTTTGATGGCGAGGGCATGGACGCGCTGGCCCGGCAGATCGCCGAGCGCACGGTTCACCATGCGCTGGCGTTCCAATCGGCTGACGCCTGCAAAGGCCGCCGCCTCGATCTCGACGCTAAAATGGCTTTCGCCTGAGCCGTCATCGCCGGAATGCCCGCTATGCTTGGCACTGTCATTGCTAACGATCAGGCGGGTTGGCGCGAAGCTCTCCGTGAGGCGGGCGGTGATTTCGGATTCGATAGGGCGTTCTGTCATGTCTTTTCTTCTAGCAAGACTGACGGCATGGGGAAGCGATGCGTGTGACAATTGTCAAAGGATCGGTGGACGACCGTATCGAGATCCGCCGTGCGGATGGATCGGCAGCGGAAACCCGCTTCCCGAAAAAGGGGCCGGTGCCGCACGATGCCGTCCATTGGATCGTTGAAGAAGCGCTCGCATGGACGGACGGTTTTTGGGGAAAGATTGCAGGCGGCCTGCATCCTGATCAGGTGCAGGACATGGCAAAGGCCGCAGGCCATGCCAGCGCTGCACGGGCGACTGTGCCGGATGCCGACATCGTGCAGCTGTTGCAGGCGGAACGTCTGGTCGAATGCTATGAAGCGGCGCTGTGGTCCGGCGGAAGCGATGCGGCATCGGTCCGGCACATGGGTGAAGCCGGATGCGCGGCCTCGCACGTGGACTTCCCCGCCATCACTGACGCGCAGATTGATGCGGCGATGGCGCGCGTCCTCGCCATGCATGCCGAATGGTCTCCCGCGCCTGTAGGACACAGCATCTCCTTTGATTGGGTTGCGCGATGAGTGACAGAGACGCCCGCCCGCGCGACCGTTTTCATGGCCGCATTCATGGACATCAGCAGGCCTGTGCCGCACCCGGCTGCCCCGAACCCGGTGAGTTTCGCGCACCTTCCCCCGGTGGACGCGGCGCGGGCAGCGATGGGCCGGGTGACTGGCAATGGCTCTGCCTTGATCATGTGCGGGAATTCAACACCCGCTATAACTACTTTCAGGGCATGTCGCGGGAAGAGATTGAGCAGGCGCAAATGCCGATGGGCGGGTGGGAGCGCGAAACGCGGGCCTTCCGCGCGACGGCGGGCGTCGATGAGCCGCCGCGCTGGGCAGACTTTCACGATCCGCTTGATGCCATTTCCGCGCGCTTCCGCCAGCGGGCGGCGGACGCCATGCCCCGCGAACGTGCCGACGGGAAGCATTTGACCGCCGAAGATCGGGATGCCTTGCGCACGCTTGGTCTTGATCAGGATGCGGACCGCAAGGCGCTGCGCAATCGCTATTCAGAACTGGTGCGAAAATATCACCCGGACAGAAACGGAGGAGACAGGACGCATGAAAAGAAGCTGCAAGGTGTCGTCGAGGCGTACCAGCAATTGCGTAAGTCTCCGGCCTTTGTTTGAGCTGACCATGACCCGCCCCTTCGCATTAGCGGCACTGTTGCTGGGCAGCACTGCGCCTTTGGTGGCGGCAGAACCAGACACGATCATTGTGACAGCACCCGGCAATGATGCCGATGTCGATGATGCGATCCGCGTGGATGCAGAGGCGTTGCGGCGTGCAGGCCCGCCAGATGTCCTGCGCGCGCTGTCCCGCGATGTGGCGGGTGTTTCGCTGTCGGAAGCACAGGCCAACCCCTATCAGCCCAACCTCATCTATCGCGGCTTTTCCGCCTCCCCCTTGCAGGGCAATGCGCAGGGGTTGGCCGTCTATCTTGATGGGGGACGCTTCAACCTGCCCTTTGGCGACACGGTCAATTTTGATCTGCTGCCCGATGCCGCCATCGACACGATTTCGATCCGCGATGCCAACCCGATCTTTGGGATGAACGCGCTGGGCGGCTCTATGATTGTTGCGACCAAAACCGGTCGGTCCGCGCCCGGCGCTTCGATGGAGGCCGCTTTTGGCGACCATGGCCGGGGAGAAGCGAGTGGCAGCGTCGGATGGAGCAAGGGCAGGTTCAGCGGCTTTGTGGCAGGGCAAGCGCGACGCGACGATGGCTGGCGGGATTTCTCCCCCTCAACCCTTTATAACGGCTTTGCTGACTTTGGCTGGGATACAGACACCGGAGGCATTCACGCAAAGCTGGTGGGGGCGGACACGGACCTGACCGGCAATGGCACGGCGCCAGTCGAACTGCTCGAGGCGGATTACAGCGCGGTCTTCACCCACCCGGACAATACGCAGAACCGCTTCGTGCGCGGCAGCGTCCATCCATGGATTGCCGTGGGCGACGCAGGGCGGATTGAGGCAACACTTTACGCCCAGTCGTTCCGGCAAAGGACGCTCAATGGCGACGCGGCAGACATTGAGGCGTGCAGTGCGGATGCCAAGTTGCTGTGCGTGTCGGACGCGTCGGACGATGAGGCGTTCCTGCGCGATGCTCTGGGAGCCACGATTGCCGATACGTTGGGCGGAGAAGGCTATGGCGCGCTCAACCGCAGCCGCACCAAAACCCGCAGCGCAGGCGTGCTGGCCCAATATGTGACCGAGCGGAATCTGGCCGGCATGGCGCACAATATTGCCATCGGCTTCAGCCATGACCGCAGCACAACGCGCTTTGCCGCATCGTCGGAACTTGGCGAACTGACCGAGGACCGCAGCGTCGAAGGCCTTGGGCCCATCATCACCCAGCCGGACGGGTCCATCGCGCCGGTGGAATTGGATGTGACCACGCGGCAGACAGGGCTGTTTTTTGCCGACACGATATCGCTGTCGCAGCGACTCTCTGCAGAGATCGGCCTGCGCTGGAACCACACTTATGTGGACTTGCGGGACCAGATCGGGACGGCGCTCAATGGAACGCATCGCTTCCGCCGTCTCAACCCCGGCGTTGAATTTGATTATGCGCTGAACGACCGCCTCTCGCTGCGGGCAGGCTATGCCGAAACGAGCCGAGCGCCGACGCCGGCGGAACTTTCCTGCGCGGATGAAACGGCCCCTTGCAGCCTGACGAACTTCTTTGTGGGAGATCCGCCGCTGGAACAGGTTGTCGGAAAAAGCTGGGAAGCAGGCGCGTCGGGCAAAGTGTCAGGCAGTTGGACCGGTGCTTGGCTGCTCTCCGCCTATCGCACAGTGACCGTCAACGACATCCAGTTCACAGCCGCCTCAACGCGCGGGCGGGCCTTTTTCCGCAACATCGGCACAACGCGGCGGCGCGGTGTGGAAGCGAGCTTCACGGCCGCGCGCGGGCCTTGGGCTGTGCGGCTCGGCTATGCCTATACTGATGCCCGCTTTGGCACGGCCTTGGTGGTCAACAGCCCGGACAATCCGGCGGCGGATGAGGATGGCCGAATCCTTGTGGAACCCGGTGACCGCATCCCCGGCATTCCCCGTCACCGCGTCGCTGCTTCGGCAGACTATACGACCGGAGCGCTGACGCTCGGCGCCGATTTTCAGGCGCAGTCGGGCCAATATTTCCGGGGGGATGAGGCCAATGAGGATGCACCGACGCAGGGCTTTGGTGTCCTCAATCTGCGCGGCAGCTTCCGGTTGGGGGAAGCTGCGAACCTCTTTGCCGAAGTCTCCAATGTGTTTGACCGTCGGTTTGCGACCTTCGGCACATTTTCCGAAACCGATGAGATTGAACTCAATGAAGCACCCGGCGCAGACGATCCGCGCGCCCTCTCACCGGGCGCGCCGCGCCGCTTCCTGATGGGGCTGCGCGTCGATTTTTAGGCGTCATGTCTCTCCCAAGTGGTTGGAGCCGCTCACACAGCACAAGGCTTCGGTGGGACTTCACGCCTTAAATGCCCTTTCGTTCACATCACTCATGGGCTGCATTGGCCTTGCTTTCGGGCGCGGGCGCGTCCTATGGGCAACGCTCACGTGAACGTAAGAGAAGACGCGTCAACCCATGTCCGATATGCCCAACATCCAGCCCGGCTCTACGACTGTCCTTCCCGCACCCGACACCAAGGTGAATGTGCGCGATGTGTTCGGCATCGATGTGGATATGGAATGCCCGGCCTTTTCGGTCGCGGATGAACGTGTGCCGGACCTTGATCCGTCTTATGTGTTTGATCCGGACACCACGCTCGCCATTCTTGCGGGCTTTGCCTTCAACCGCCGCGTCATGGTGCAGGGCTATCATGGCACGGGCAAATCGACGCATATCGAGCAGGTGGCTGCGCGCCTGAAATGGCCGTGCATCCGCATCAACCTCGATGCGCATATCAGCCGTATCGACCTGATCGGCCGCGACGCCATCGTTCTGAAGGATGGCCAGCAGGTCACCGAATTCCGCGAAGGTCTGCTCCCTTGGGCGCTGCAAACGCCGACCGCGCTCGTGTTCGACGAATATGATGCCGGCCGCCCGGACGTGATGTTCGTCATCCAGCGCGTGCTGGAAACTGAAGGCAAGCTGACGCTGCTCGACCAGAACCGCGTCATCCGCCCCAGCCCATGGTTCCGCATGTTCGCCACCGCCAACACGGTCGGCCTGGGCGATACGAGCGGGCTCTATCACGGCACGCAGCAAATCAACCAGGGCCAGATGGACCGCTGGAACATCGTTGTGGGGCTGAACTATCTGCCCGCCGAGGTGGAAACCGAAATCGTCCATGCCAAGTCGACGGGTACCGATCCCGCGCTCATTGCCAATATGGTGAAGGTCGCAGATCTCAGCCGTCAGGGCTTCATCAACGGCGACATTTCGACCGTGATGAGCCCGCGTACGGTCATCACCTGGGCGCAGAATACGGCGATCTTCAAGGATCCCGGCTTTGCTTTCCGCCTGTCCTTCCTCAACAAGTGCGATGAGGCGGAACGGTCCTTGGTGGCGGAATACTACCAGCGCGTGTTCGGTAAGGATCTGCCCGAAAGCGTGGTCGGTAAATCGGCCTAAGTCCGCCTCAAGTCGCTTGCCGGAATAGAAATTGACCCTTTAAGTTGCGCGGCGACGCGACTAGGGGATCATTCATGTCTTCACGCCCCCGCACACTTTACGAAAAAGTCTGGGATGCCCATGTCGTGGATCGCCGCGACGATGGCACCTGTCTCATCTTCATCGACCGACACCTCGTCCACGAAGTGACGAGCCCGCAGGCCTTTGAGGCGCTGCGCCTTGCCGGCCGCAAAGTGCGTCGGCCGGACCTGACGCTGGCGGTGCCCGATCATAATCTGCCAACGACGGCGCGCTTGGACGCGCAGGGCAAACATGTGCCCATCGCGGACCCCGAAAGCGCCGCACAACTGGAAGCGCTGGAGGCCAATGCCCCCGCCTTTGGCATTCGCTATATCGGCGCGACGGACCGGGAGCAGGGCATTGTCCATGTGGTCGGGCCGGAACAAGGCTTCTCCTTGCCGGGCACAACCATTGTCTGTGGAGACAGCCACACGGCATGCCATGGCGGGCTTGGTGCGCTCGCTTTCGGCATTGGTACAAGCGAAGTCGAACATGTTCTGGCGACGCAAACGCTGCTGCTCAAGCAATCCAAAACAATGGAAGTCCGCGTCGAGGGTGATGTGGGCCCCGGCGTGACCGCCAAGGACATCGTACTGGAAATCGTCCGGCGCACAGGTGCCGCAGGCGGCACGGGCTATGTGATTGAATATACCGGTTCCGCGATCCGCAACCTGTCGATCGAAGGCCGTTTGACCATTTCAAACATGGCGATTGAAGGCGGCGCACGCGCGGGCCTGATCGCGCCTGATGAAACAACCTTCGCCTATATCAATGGCCGCCCGATGGCGCCCAAGGGTGCGGATTGGGACAAGGCCGTTGCCTATTGGCGCACGCTGGTGACCGATCCGGGCGCTGTCTATGACAAGACCGTGGTCATTAACGCCGCCGAGATCGCGCCGAACGTCACTTGGGGCACCAGCCCAGAGGATGTGGTCGCCATTACCGATGTCGTGCCCGATCCGATGAGCTTTGCGGATCCGTCGAAGCAGACCGCAGCGCAAAAGTCGCTCGACTATATGGGCCTCGTCCCCGGTCAGCGGATGGCCGATGTTGAAGTGCAGAACATCTTCATCGGCAGTTGCACCAACAGCCGCATCGAAGATCTGCGCGCCGCCGCCGCCGTGCTGAAGGGCCGCCACAAGGCTGCCAATGTCAAATGGGGCATCGTTGTGCCGGGCTCTGGCCTCGTAAAGGCGCAGGCCGAAGCCGAAGGGCTGGACCGTATCTTCATCGACGCAGGTCTGGAATGGCGCGAACCCGGCTGTTCGGCCTGTCTCGGCATGAACCCGGACAAGGTGCCTGCCGGTGAACGCTGCGCCTCAACCAGCAACCGCAACTTTGTCGGACGGCAAGGCCCGGGCGCACGCACGCATCTGGTGTCGCCAGCAATGGCAGCGGCAGCGGCTGTGACGGGCAAGCTGACGGACGTGCGCGACCTCGCCTAATCTCCGTTGGAGATTAGGTCTTCCTCGGGTGCGAGATCCTCTGACGCTGTGCTGCTGGCTGTTGGCGAGATCTCGCTGGTGGCCGGTGACGCGGCGTTTGCCGCACTCTCTTCGCGAACTTGCGTATCCTCAATACGCGCATCGGCATTGCGGCCGAGCATCCACGCCTTTGGGTCCTGCGCGGCTTGTGTCGGCGCGGGCGGGAAGATGTTGTCCAGCCGCCCTTCGCGCCACATCAGGACGATGAAGGTGAGCGCAAAGGTGATGACGCCAAGGATCAGGATCATCGCCGGCTGCGTCATGATGCTGAGGAGCGTCGCCTGGTCTTCCTCATCGCGCGCCGGACGCCCGAAGGTCGTGGGGCCAATCTCATGCGAGAGATCGGCCTGATAGCGCCGCTGATGGCTCTCCGTCGGGCTTTCAGCGGCAGAGCGCTGCGCCGCCGCCTTCGCCCGATCAACAAGGCGGTTCTTGGCCATGCGCTGAGCCTAACGCCATTGCCCTTCTGAGAGGTTAATCCGGGCGGACTATCAGGCGATTATCGGCGTGGGGCCAAAGGCGGTGTGCCTGCAGGCGGTGCGGTTTGGAGCAATTTGGTGCACAGGCCAGAGCAGCTTTGGTCTTGCAGGATGGCCTTCACCTTCAAAAAGTCGGGGCGCAAGGTGGGCGGAACATTGCCCTCAAGCATCGCCATACGCGCGACAAGGGCCTGACGCACGGCAGGGACAGTCAAGGGGATGAGGTCAGGCGCGTGCTTCAGTGCAGCGTCCATCGCCATCCGGCTGACGTCAGCCGCGGCCCCCGGTAACAGAGACTGGGTGACCAATCCAAAAATGGTGTTGGCAAAGCCGGTTCCCATTTTCTCAAGGCCATCGCGGCGCGTGCCTGTGAAGGCGTCGGGTGCCAGCCCGTCCACGAACTGGGTCATGAAGGGGATGTGCGCCGACATGCAGTCCAGATTGATTGCGGTGAGGCGGATAATCTGCTGCTGATAGGTCATAGCGTTCTTCTGGGCCGCGCTTGTAAAAATGGCGGCGAACTGCTCCTCGGTCATGCCCGGCTTTTTCAAGGCAGAAATGCCAACGAACATGTGCTTCACCGCCGCCGCGTTGATCGGGGCGCAGACTTGATCAAAACTGATCATGCCGTTCACAGGAAAGGCACCGGTGCCAAACAACGCCATGGCCGCACGTGCAGCTTCATAGCGGGCCCGGTTTTCGGGGTCAGTAAAGGGCGGTGGCGCCTTGATGGCGTCGAGCGGCCCCAATTGCGCGTTGATGACGATGATCGCATTGGTGAACCGCTCTTGCGGGGAGGATTGCGCCTGCGCTGACACAGCGCCAAAGAGCGTGAGTGCCAGCGCTGCCGCCGAGGTCCAAAAAGCCGCCACAGATCTCATGCCTCGATCATCCTCCTATAAAGCCAAACATGTGCTTCGCTACCTTGCGCTTCTGGATCTGTTCTGACCCCTCAGTGATGCGATAGCGGCGGTGGCGGTAGATGTGTTCAAACTGCTGGTGATGTGCGCGCCCTTGTTTAAACTTACTGGGCCTTAGTCGGCGATTTTTTCGAGAAAAAGGGCAACCTCTGCCGTTAACTCCGAACGTCCCGGCTCCTCGACGGGCATATGGGATCCATTGCTGAGAATACTTAGATGCTTTGGCTGCGATGCCGTTTCAAAAGCTGGCATACTCATTGATGTGGGCGTCCAAGCGTCGGCACCGGGATGGACCAGCAGCAGCGGGCAATGCATGGTGAGGTTCGGGAAATCATGCCCATGTTGATGCAGGGTGCGAAAAAAACGACCCGAGACCCAGCGCTGACCGATCAGCCGATTACGGCTGAACCAGCGGCGCAGTGCGGCATCACCCGTCATTTTGTTCAACGGTGTTACAACCCATAAGGGGAAGGCCAATCTGTCGAACAGGAATGGCAGCCGCATCAAAAGAAGAGAGAGGCGCCCCAGCCAAGGCCAACGGGCAGCATGCACAAACGTCTCGCGATCTGCCAAATCGATTAGGGTGGTCGCAATGACGCCGGACACTTTTGGTGCCAGCTGCGCAGCTCGCACCGCAGTCATGCCGCCAACGGACAGACCCATGAGAACAACCGGGCCTTCAGTCCCGCTTGCCAGATCAGCGATCAATTCGGGCCATTCGGCATAATCTGCTTTCCACCCTCGTCGAACATGCGTCAGGCCATAGCCCGGCAAGTCGGGGGCGATGGCTTCCCAGCCCAAGTCGACGGCCAATTGACCAAGGGGCGCTAGCACACGCCCGTGACCACCTGCGCCGTGAACAAGGATCAGCGTGCCTTTGGCTTCCTCATCTGGTGTGTAGCGGTCGACATGAACTCGATGGCCCCTCCAGTCCAGCCAGGTCTCAGTTGGAATATGATCCAGGGCCAGGGCAAAACGGTCTGCAAGAATCGAACGGAGCGTGCGCCAACTGGCGCTCCCTTTATATTGTCGACTGTCTGCGCGCATTGATCGCAACCCTTGATCCGACGCCCGTTTAGCCGCCCATAAAGCCAAACATGTGCCCCGCCACCTTGCGCATCTGAATCTGTTCTGACCCCTCAGTGATGCGATAGCGGCGGTGGTGGCGATAGATATGCTCAAACTGTTTGTGGCGGGAATAGCCGAGGCCGCCGTGCACTTGCATGGCAAAGTCAGCGGCTTCGCAGCACAGCCGATTTGCGCGGTAATTGCACATGGAGACCTTGTCGGACAGGCGGACGGCGACTTCGGGTTTGGTCATCGTGTCCATTTCGGCCGCCGTCTTCCAAATCAGCAGGCGGAGCATTTCAGCCTCTGTCTGGAGTTCGACGAGCGGGAACTGGATCGCCTGATTGACCGCCAGGGGCTTGCCAAAGGGCTTGCGTTCGCGCGCATATTTCACCGATTCATCGATGCAATATTGGGCGGCACCCAGTGAGGATGCCGCCTGACGGATGCGGTTTTCGTGGACGAAGTGCTGCGCGACGGCGAGGCCTGCGTCCAGTTCACCAAGGATCGCGCTCTCCGGCACCCAAACATTGTCGTAGCTGCATTTCGGGTGGTCGGTCGGCATGTTGAACGTCCACATGTATTCGCCAACCTTGAAGCCCGGCGCGTCAGTCGGCACGACAAAGCAGGTGATGCCGCGTGCCTTGCCGTCTTCGCCATTGGTGCGGGCAAAGGTCATCACATGCGTTGCGACATGCAGGCCCGTGGTCCACATCTTGTTGCCGTCGATCCGATATCCGGCGACACCATCGCGCACTTCAGGAACAGCATGCGTGTCCATGTGCGTCGCGTCAGAGCCGTGATGTTCTTCGGTCAGGCCAAAGGCCCAGCGCATCTTGCCAGCGAGCATTTGCGGGATGAAGTCCCGCTTTTGCTGTTCGGTGCCAAAGTCACGCAGCATCAGCACCTGCACAAGGTTGCCGACGATGGAGCTTTCATTCTGAAGATCGTTGTGAAGGCCAAGTCCCTTGGCGGCCAGATGATGGCGGATGACAGCCATGGCGAGGTTGGAGCCGTTCTTGCCGCCAAATTCTTCGGGGATGGCAAAGCGGTAATGCCCGGCGGCATCGGCAACGCGATACATTTCACGCAGCAGCTCTTCCCACTCATGCCGGGGAAGGCCGTCATTATCCCAGTCGGTTCGCGCGTGTTCACGGCGGTGATCGAAGAAGCGTTCATTGTCATCACGCGCCTGAATTGGCTTGATCTCGCGCTCAATGAAGGCGTCGAGCTCACCAAGATAGTCGGTGATGTCCTGTGGAATTTCAAAAAGCATGGTCGTTCCTCTCCGATGTTCTTTTGGTGTTTTCACGCTGTCCATTTTTGGCGCGCTGCATTGAGCGCGGCATATTTGGGCACGTCATTGGATAGTTTGGCGAGCGCACTCTTGCGCAAGCGGGCGAGCAGGCCCGGCGTCGCCAAGGATTGTGTCCCCGCCAATAGCGCATCCGACAGCGCCTTGTCATAAGGTTCGACAGGGTTTTCCTGTTCGCGGATCAACATGCCGATCGCATTCATGGCGACAGCGGCCATGAACTTGTCGCGGCCTTCGCTCTTGGACTTCACATCCGTGTCGATCCATTCACGCAGTGCTTCGAGCAATTCGACCGAGGAGGGCTCCCCTGCCCGGCGAACAGGGGAAGGCGTCTCCAGCGCGACAGCGGTTTGTTCGGCCTTGGGTGCGTCTTCTTCCAGCAGGAGCAACAGATCGAGTTCATTCTCGCTCGTGCGCCGCCCGATGACGGCGCGTTCCAAGCTGCGGTCGATACCTTCCCGCCAGATGTCGCCCATCTGTATGCAGCCAAGCGCCCACCAGAGTGTCCGGTAGACGAGCCAGAAGCGGAAGCGCGCGCGATCCACGGTCTCGCCGCGTTCCGCCTCATAGGCCGCGAAATAGGTGTCGAGATCGGCACAGCCAAAGGCAGGCTTGTCGATATGGCCAAAGCGCCACACGGTCATGCAGCCATAGGCCAGGTCTTCATGCGGATCGCCCCAATGGGCCAGTTCCCAATCGAGCACCGCGGCCAAACCATCGGTTGTGACCATGACATTGCCCATGCGCAAATCGCCATGCACCAATCGTGGCTCGGAAGGTGCGGGCAGATTGTCCTCACACCATTTGATGGCGAGCGCGATGATCGGCCGGTCGCCGCCATAGGCACAGAAGCGCGTCTTGAGGTCTGCAAGTGCCGCCGCTGTGTCCATATGCGGCAAGGCAATGTCGTCGCGCGGGGCAATGGCATGGATGCGCGCCAGTTCACGCGCAAGATCATGGATCAGGCTCGCAGGCGGCGCAGCAAGGATCTTGGCGGGGTTCACCTCTGCCTCCACCCGTTTCATCACATAACCGGTGCCAAGCTCATCATCATCGTGAAGGTCCCCGACCACTTCGGGAGCAAGCACGCCACCCGCGCGCGCGGCGCGGACCAGAGCTGCTTCGACATCATGGCCAAAGGGGCGACCCTCCATCATTTCGGCAGACGGTGCCCGGCGCAGCACATAGCCCGCTCCACCCCAGTCGAAGGACCAGCTTTCCATATTGGCCCCGCCGGACAGCCGCCCGAGATTGGATAATGGGAGCGAAGCGCCCCCCGCCATGCGGGCGAGGGCCTTGGCGAGGCTGTCAGGGTTGAGGCTCATGTCGGTTTCCTCTTGGACGTGCGGGCGCGCCAATAGGCAAACGTTTCCGCCTGAATGCTGTTCAAGAACGCGCGAGCGGCAGGGCCGGTCCATGCGCCCTGATAATCGCGGCGACCGGTCCACCAGCCTTGCCCCGGTAACCGATCACTTTCGCGCACGACAAGAACAGCAAGCTCGGGCTGTCCCGCGGCCTTGGCGCGCCGGTCGACCTCGTCCAGCGTCTTGCACAAAGCGCGCATCTTGGGACGGGAAAAGCGCAGGCCCAGCATCAGCAGAAATTCCGAATAGCTGGTGTCCCGACCTTCCATCGCGATGCCCTGAAGCAGGCGCTCAATGTGCGGCACATCAGCGAGGATGGTCGCGACATCAAGGGCATCGGGCGCATATTCATCGATCATACCGCCAGCGCTTTTTCGAGGATGATGAAGTACAGGTCATCGCGCTTGGGTGCGCCAAATCGCGCGTCGCCATAAGGGAAGGGCGCGGTTTCTCCGGTGTCCCGGTAGCCGCGCCGGGCATACCAGTCGATGAGTTCAGGGCGCTGGGCGATCACGGTCATCCTTGCGCGCTCCAGCTTCCATTCCTCTTCGATCAGCCGTTCCGCCTGCACCAGCAGGTCCCGGCCGATGCCCTGTCCCTGGCATGTCGGACGGACGGATACAGCGCCGATATAGCCATAGCCGTCGCGCCGTTCGACTGTCACAGTTGCCAGCAGGCCCTCTGCATCGTCGCAGGCAAGGATCGTCTGACCGGCATCCTCCAGCGTCGCCAGAAGCATGTCGACGCTCGTCCGGTTGCCGCCCAGCAGGTCAGCCTCCGTCGTCCAGCCTGCGCGGCTCGCGTCGCCCCGATACGCCGATTCAATCAGCGCTTCGAGGGCGACTGCATCATCCTGTGTTGCCTTGCGCCAGCGCATGTCGCGCACGAATCCTCTCCCAAGTCGTTCAGCCGACACTGGGTGGACCTGACCTAAGGGTCAAGGGCTGGGCGATTAACCGGCCTTGGTGATGCGGACGGGGATTTGGAGGATCTGGTTCACAAACGGGTTGTGTTCCCGCACCACGTCACCGGCCTGTTCGACCCGCATGTTGCGCGCGACCATTTCCTCGATCAGCGTGGCGATTTGCAATTCTGCCAGACGCGCGCCGACGCAGCGGTGGACGCCATAGCCAAAGGAGAGATGGCGGCGGGCATTGTCGCGGTCTGCAATGAACCGGTCGCCCGCTTCGAAATAGTCCTCATCCTGATTGCCCGAGATGTACCAAAGGCCGACCTTGTCGCCTTCCTTAAAGGCATGACCGCGGAAATCGTGATCTTCGGTCACGGTGCGGCGCATATGCGCGACCGGTGAATGCCAGCGGATGACTTCGCTGCCGGTGTTACCCGCAAGGCCCGGATTGGCGAGGACCTTATCCCATTCTTCCGGCCAGCGATTGGTGGCATCGACAAGGGCGGACATCGAGTTGCGGGTCGTGTCATTCCCGCCGACGATCAGCAGCGCCATGTTGCCGATGAATTCGACCTGATCCATCTTCGACATCGCATTGGAATGGATCATCATCGACAAGAGGTCTGGCGCGGGTTCCGCAGCCGTCCGTTCCTGCCAAAGGGCGAAGAACTTCATCGCCATTTCAAACATCATGACCTGACGTTCCTGCTGGCGATTCTTGATCATGTCGAGCGAGGTGATCGCGTCTGACCAGATGGGCAGCTTGTGGCGTTCGTCCCATGGGAAGTCGAAGAGAATGGCAAGCATGTCTGTCGTCAGATCCACCGACACCATGGAAACCCAATCGAACACTTCGCCCTTGGGCAATGAGTCGAGCCGCGCGGCGGTCCGTTCCCGGATGCTGCCGGCCAACCGCGTCATTTCCGACGGGGTAAAGGCAGGCGCGACCACGCGGCGCTTTTCGGTGTGGCGCGGCGGGTCCATCGCGATGAACATTTCCATGCGGTTCTGTTCGGCCTGTTCTCCGCCTGCAAAATCGGAATCCACCAGCGAGATGCCACCGCGCTCCATTTCCGACGAATAGAGCAAAGGCAGGGCTTCAACCTCGACGATGTCCTTGTATTT
>CAJBSR010000426.1 GCA_903958285.1 uncultured Sphingomonadales bacterium | reverse complement strand
CGGGAGCCATTTCCAGCTTATGAACCCCGCATCGCGCGTCCAGACGGCGATTGAACTTCTGGATGCCATCCTTGCATCGGCGCGGGACAATGGTCCCTCAGCAGACGTCATCTTGGCCAAAGGCTTTCGGGAGCGGCGCTATGCTGGCTCAAAAGATCGGCGCGCGATCCGTGATCTCGTTTACCGCGTTATCCGCGCCCATGGGCAGCGGCCAGCCTCGGGTCGGGCAGGGGTGCTTGGCCTCAGTGATCCTGATCTGACCGCACAGTTCGGTGCAAGCAACTATGGGCCACAGGCGGCCAGCGACGGTGAGGCCGCCGACGCCCCCACAACTGTTGCCCCTTGGATGCGGGATGCTTTTGTGCCGTTAATCGATGGTGCAGAACTCGATGCGTTGCTTGAACGGGCGCCGCTGGATTTGCGAGCGAATGCGCTGAAAACGACGCGCGACGATGTTTTGAAGCTCTATCCTGATGCTTTGCCCATTCGTCACACATCGCAAGGGTTCCGCCTCGCTTCACCGGTCGATGTGGAGGCGGATGACTCTTATCAGACTGGCCTCATTGAAGTGCAGGATGCGGGCAGCCAGTTGATTTCTTTGGCGGCCCAAGCGGCAGGGGCCGCAATTGTGGTCGACTTGTGCGCTGGCGCTGGAGGGAAGACGCTGGCACTCGCCGCGGATATGGCGAGGACAGGGCGGCTCATTGCCTGCGATACGGATCGGACACGCCTCCAACAATTGCCCAAGCGTGCAGAACGAGCCGGGGCTGAGGTTGAACTCCGTTTGCTCAATCCGACGCGCGAAATGGAATCGCTCGAAGATCTGCAATCGCAGGCCGATATCGTGCTGGTCGATGCGCCTTGTTCTGGCAGCGGGACCTGGCGGCGCAATCCCGAACTGCGCTGGCGACTGACGCCCGAACGCCTCGCGCGGACGGAGGCATTGCAACGGCAGGTTCTGGACATTGCGGCGCAGCTTGTGAAGCCGGGCGGGGTGATCGTCTACGCCGTCTGCTCGCTCTTTGCGCGCGAAGGGGCAGAACAGATTGAAGAGTTTATGCAGCGCCATACCGGTTTCAGTTCCGAAGGCATTTTATCGGATACCGGGCGCCAGTCTGGCGCTGGCCGCCTGTTAACGCCGTTCCACGATGCGACCGATGGATTTTTTGTCGCACGGCTTGCAAGAAGTTGCTAGCCATGACCGCAACTGACGCCTTGGAGAAGATTATGCGCTTTGCCGCACCGGCTGTAGCTTTGTCCCTCGCGCTCGCGACGGTCTCCAGTGTGAGCTTCGGCAAACGCATTGCGGATGACCAGATCAACCCCTTGTCTATGTCGCTCACGAAGTCGGCTATGACCGATGCGGCCGCTGGTCGTCTGGAACAGGCAAATGACTCGCTGGAAACGGCACTTGCTGTCGATCCGCGGAACCGGGCGGCTTATGTTGAACTCGCTTCGGTTGCACGCAAGCAGGGTCTGCCGGGTAAGGCCATCCGCCTCTATCGGGAAGCGCTACTGATTGAGCCCAACGACATTATCGCGCTCGCAGGTCAGGGCGAGGCGCTCGTTCAAAAGGGCGCCGTGACGCGCGCGAAGGAAAATCTCGCGCGTATTCAGAAGATCTGCATGAATGCGTGCCCAGAGCAGACACGCCTTGCCAGTGCGATTGAAAAGGGTTCGGCCCAAGCCATCGTATCGGCGCAGGCTGTCGCGCCCACGCCGTCGGTCAGCGCTGCGGACGAGAAGAAAGCAGACTAAACGCGCGGCCTAGTGCCACGAACTCATCGACGGACACCGTTTCTGCGCGGCGGTCGCTGGCGATCCCGCACATCTCCAAACAATTGAGCGCACCCGGCAACCCCTTAAGGCTTTGGCGCAGCATTTTGCGGCGTTGCCCAAAGGCCGCTGCAGTCAATTGCTCCATGGCCCTTGGAGAAACACCCTCGGGCGCCTCCTTAGGGGTGATATGCACCACGGCCGACATCACCTTGGGTGGCGGCGTAAAGGCAGACCTGTGCACCGGCATGGCCATCCGTGCGGTCGTCCGCCACTGGGTGAGGATCGACAGGCGGCCATAAGCCGAGGTGCCGGGTTCGGCG
>CAJBSR010000425.1 GCA_903958285.1 uncultured Sphingomonadales bacterium | reverse complement strand
GTTCAACTTCACACCGACCGTCGCCCTTCTCATAAAGTTCCCCAGGTTCAGCATCTGCCGCCGCAATGAGCTTGACCTTATGCTCATAGAGCGCGTCAATCAGCGTCACGAAACGCGCGGCCTCATTTCGGTTTTCAGGTCCGAGTTTGGGAATGCCAACAATGATGACACTGTGAAAACGGCGCGCAACGGTGAGGTAATCTGTCGCGCCCCGTGCTTCTGCACAGAGCCGCTTGAAGGAGAAGACGGCCACACCCTTCAGGCTTTTCGGCACATGCAACAGGCGCCCGCCACCCACATCCAGCTCTTCTGAAGGGACATGCGCCGCATCTTCAGGTGGGTAATCTGTTAGGCGAAAAAACGCCTCGCGACAGGCTTCGGTCGCCTTGATGCCAAGCGGGCTGTGCCAAGTGTCGAGCCCGGCCAGTCGCTCCATCCGGTAATCCGTTGGACCATTCAACGTCAGCACATCAAGCCGCTGTTCGATCAGCGCGATAAAGGGCAGGAAGTGCTCGCGGTTGAGGCCATCTTTATACAGGTCTTTGGGCGCGCGATTGGATGTAGTGACAATGACAACACCGGCCTCGATCAGGCCCGTAAACAGGCGCGACATGATCATCGCATCGGCAGAGTTGTTGACCACCATTTCGTCAAAACACAGGCATTTGATCTCTGATGCGATGGCGGCGACAACAGGCTGGATTGGATCACCAATTTCCTTCGCCCGCTCGACCCGCAGCCGCGCGTGGACCTCAATCATGAATTCATGAAAATGAGCGCGCCGTTTCGCCGGGATATTCAGGCTGGCATGAAACAGGTCCATCAACATCGATTTGCCACGCCCGACGCTGCCCCAAAGGTAGAGCCCGCGCGCTAAATCTTCAGATACCTTGCCAAAAAGTCTCGCCAGAACGCCGGACTTAGGCGGATTTTCTAACTCGCCCTGCAACTGGCTGAGACGTGTAGCGGCTGCTTCCTGCTCGGGATCAGCCTTCAGTTCCCCCGCTGCGACAAGGTGCCGGTAGCGGTCAAGGACGGTCGTCACTGACGGCGGCCCTTGCGGATCGTCGCGGCGAATGCCCCGACCTTGTTCTCACCCTGCTCAACAATGCCGCGCAGGAACACAAGCCGCTTCGTCTCGCTCAAAATCTCCACCACGGAATCAAGCGGTTCATTTGGTACGGCACCACCGATGAACTGCGCCGAAAGATCAAGCGTAACGGAGCCCGCCATCCCCTCAAGCCCGAGCATATGGCCACAGGCAAAGATAGAGATGTCCATTAGGGCGAGCGTTGTTGCTCCATGGACGATATCGAGCAAGTTTGTGTGACGATGTTCTGGGAACATCCGCGTCCGGACCAACTGGCCCTCCAAGCGAACCAGCATCCGGCCCATCACCTGACCGTTAAACCGGCTTTCGTCTCGCAACTCCCAACGGAGCCAACCGGGATGTTCAGGATCGGGGCCATTATCAAAGGCGGCATCTTCCACCGCCTTGAGCGAACCTTGTGTCACGGCGTTGTCCCCGACCGACAGCGTCAGATGGCGCGCTCGGCCACCATCTTCTTGGTTTCCGCAATCGCCTTGGCAGGGTTGAGACCCTTGGGGCAGACATTGGCGCAGTTCATGATCGTGTGGCAGCGATAGAGGCGGAAAGGATCTTCCAGCTCATCGAGACGCTCACCCGTCAGTTCATCACGGCTGTCCGCCAACCAGCGATAGGCCTGCAGCAGAATTGCAGGGCCCAGGAACTTATCAGAGTTCCACCAATAGCTCGGGCAGCTGGTCGAGCAGCAAGCGCACAGGATGCACTCGTAAAGACCATCCAGCTTCGCGCGATCTTCCGGCGACTGAAGGCGCTCCTTGCCCGACGGCGTGGTCGTCTTAGTCTTCAACCATGGCTCAATCGAAGCGTACTGCGCGTAGAAGTGCTTAAAGTCAGGCACGAGGTCCTTGATGACCTCCATGTGCGGCAGCGGCGTGATCTGAACGTCGCCCTTGCAGTCCTCAATCGCCTTGGTGCAGGCCAAGGTGTTGGTGCCGTCGATGTTCATGGAGCACGATCCGCAAATGCCTTCACGGCAGGAACGGCGGAACGTCAGCGAGGAATCCTGCTCTGACTTGATCTTGATCAGCGCGTCCAGAACCATCGGACCGCAGGTGTCGAGATCAACCTCGAAATTATCATAGCGGGGGTTTTCTCCGCTATCGGGGTCATACCGATAAACCTTGAACGATTTGGGACGCGTCGCGCCCTCGGCCTTGTGGGCCTTTCCGTTCTTGTTGATCCTGCTGTTAGCCGGAAGGCGAAACTCAGCCATTACCAAAACCCCTGAATCAAGTTGAGTTTGCGATTAGCGGGATGACACCGTGCGTCAACCTCTTGTGTTTTATTTGTCATTGCAATGCCTCCTTGCGCGGGCAGCAACCAGATGTCACTTGGGGAAGGAAATGACGGCCAACCGCTACCAATCGCTCGATGCGCTCCGCGGTTTTGCGGTGATGGGCATATTGCTGATGAACATCATCGGCTTTTCCATGCCAATGGCCACTTATGTGAATCCGGCGGCATGGGGCGGTGAAGATGGCCCCGATTTCTGGGCTTGGGCAATCGCTTTCGTCGTCATTGATGGCAAGATGCGGGGTCTCTTTTCCCTCTTGTTCGGCGCCTCCATGCTGCTGATTGTCGAGCGCGCAGAGGCCAAAGGCGAAGATGCCACCTCGGTCCATCTTCGGCGCATGTTCTGGCTTTTCCTATTCGGCC
>CAJBSR010000424.1 GCA_903958285.1 uncultured Sphingomonadales bacterium | reverse complement strand
GTGCGCGAGCGCCTCGTCGGGCAGCTGCGTGGTGATGCGGCTGCTCACGCGGCTGTAGTCGGCCACGCCCAGCGCCGCCAGCGCGTCGCTGACCGTCTCGCCCGCGGCCAGCCGGTCCAGCAGGCCCGCGAAGCGCGCGGCAGGGAAGTACATCGTGGCGGTGCCCAGCGGCTGCTCGCCGGCGAACTGCAGCATCTCGGCCACCAGCACGCGCGCGCCCCGCCGCAGGCCGAGTGCCTGCGCGACCGCCGGCGCGGCCGCCTCCTCGCGGCCGGCCAGCATCTGCCGCGCGGGCTGCAGCCGGTTGCGCAGCACGTTCTCGCTGTAGCGCGTGCGGCGCGCCAGCGTGTAGTCGATCCATTCGCTCTGCACGAAGGCGCCGCGCCCCTGCTCGATGCGGATGAGGCCGTTCACATTGGTCCGTCGCCTGCCGCCCAGTCTTATCTGATCGCGGACAAGATCATCGCGGCGTGCAAGGCAACCGGCGCAGAAGCCGTCCATCCGGGCTATGGCTTCCTCTCCGAACGCACCAGCTTTGCCGAGCAGCTCAAGGCCGAAGGCATCGCCTTTATCGGCCCACCGGTGAACGCGATTGCGGCGATGGGCGACAAGATCGAGTCCAAGAAGCTCGCCATGGCTGCGGGCGTCAACGTCGTCCCCGGCTTTGTCGGTGAGATTGACGATACCGAACATGCCGTCCGCATCTCCGAAGAGATCGGCTATCCGGTGATGATGAAGGCCTCGGCCGGCGGCGGCGGCAAGGGCATGCGCCTAGCCTATTCCGAACAGGATGTGCGCGAAGGCTTTGAAGCGACCAAGCGTGAAGGCCTGAACAGCTTTGGCGATGACCGTGTCTTCATCGAGAAGTTCATCCTCAACCCGCGCCACATCGAGATCCAGATCCTCGGCGATCAGCATGGCAACATCCTATACCTGAACGAGCGTGAATGCTCGATCCAGCGCCGCCACCAGAAAGTAGTTGAAGAAGCGCCGTCGCCGTTCGTCACGCCCAAGATGCGCAAGGCGATGGGCGAGCAGTGCGTCGCGCTCGCGCGGGCGGTGGGCTATTATTCGGCGGGCACGGTGGAGCTCATCGTCTCCGGCGCGGACCCTAGCGGGGAGAGCTTCTACTTCCTTGAAATGAACACGCGCCTGCAGGTGGAACACCCTGTGACGGAAGCCATCACCGGCATCGATCTCGTCGAACAGATGATCCGCGTCGCTTATGGTGAGAAGCTCGCCATGACGCAGGACGACATCAAGATTGACGGCTGGGCGATCGAAAACCGCGTCTATGCAGAAGACCCGTATCGCGGCTTCCTGCCGTCTACGGGCCGCATCTCGCGCTACAAGCCGCCGGTACCCGGCTGGGCAGGCGACATCCGCGGCGTCGATGGCGTGCGTGTGGATGATGGTGTCGCCGATGGCGGCGAAGTCTCCATGTTCTATGACCCGATGATCGCCAAGCTGATCACTTGGGGCAAAACGCGCGACGAAGCGGCTGACAAGCAGATCGCAGCGCTTGATAAGTTCGAACTGGAAGGCCTTGGCCACAATATCGATTTTGTTTCCGCCATCATGCAGCATCCGCGCTTCCGCTCGGGCGAGCTCACAACGGGCTTTATCGCCGAGGAATATCCTGACGGATTCTCAGGCGCAGCGACGTCTGACGATCTTTTGCGGACACTTGCAGGTATTGCAGGCTTTATGGCCTGTGCGCAGGCAGACCGCGCGCGTCAGGTTGATGGACAACTCGGTGATGACCTTGATCCGCCCGCTGAATGGCACGTCCGTATCGCCGGCGCCACGCATCTGGTAGATGTGAACGAAGAAGACCTTCTGGTCGATGGCGAGCATCTGAACATCGGGCTGGAATACACGCCGGGTGACCGATTGGTTGTGGCCGATATCGACGGCAAGGAACTGGCGGTAAAGGTCTCCAAGACCCGCACAGGCTTCAAGCTGACAACGCGCGGCGCCTCGCACACCGCAATCTGTCTGCCGGCCCATGTCGCGCCGCTCGCTGCCTACATGATCGAGAAGGTCCCGCCGGATCTGTCGCGCTTCCTGCTCTGCCCGATGCCGGGTCTCGTGACCGCGATCCACGTCGCTGCGGGAGACAAGGTCGAGGCGGGGCAACCACTTGCCGTGGTGGAGGCGATGAAGATGGAAAACATCCTCCGCGCCGAAAAGGCGGGCGTGGTGAAGTCGGTAAACGCGGCGGCGGGAGAAAGCCTTGCGGTGGACGCTGTCATTCTGGAGATGGAATAGGCTGGGCCATCACGCCCAGCCAACCCATTAAAATTGCAGCGCAACCTCCGCATGGTCGAGCACCATATGAGCGGAGCGTTCGGCCATGGCGAGGAACATGGAATCGCCACGATCCGTCTGCCCGACCACCATCGATGCGGTGACACCCATCATCATTCCGGCGAAAGAGGCCGCGCGATAGGCGTCCCACTGATCCGCCAAATCTGAGGCCGGCACGCCATAGCGATCCAACCCATCGCTGTAGCGGGCCAGAAGGCCGCGCTCTTCCGCCTTCCGCGTCGATGGGTCCATCGCGGTGCCGAGGTAATAGGCAATATCGCCTGCGCCGCTGCCGACGCCCACGGTCTGCCAATCCACAATGATGATCGGCTTTTCCGCGTCATCGGGGCAGTAGAGCATATTGTCAGGCCGGAAATCATTGTGCGTCAGGCAACGTGGCCCAGCGCGACTGTCGGACCAACGCTGAATGTTACCGTAATAGGCCTCACCAACAGTCTTCATGGCGGCGGTCACGCGGTCCCCATAGCGGTCACAGAAAGCCGGCCAGAAGGCTGTGTAGAGCGCTTCGCCGTCAATCTGCGGGGGCACAGCCTTGGTCCCGTTCAACCAGTCGAACGTGTCGAGCACGGGGTCACCCCACCAGCCGGCATGGATGCTAGCGGCGGCGTCCATGGCTAATTCCGCCTCGCCACGGGTCGGCACGAGCAACTGGTTGCCCTGCACATGGCGCGGCAGATCATGCATCAGCAGCGCGAAATCATGGCTGTCGTCATCAAAGGCGATGAATAGATGATTGGGCACAGCCATCGGGCGCTTACCCGCGAACAGCTGGTAGAAACGGCTTTCGCGGATATAGGTCATGTGCGACTTGCCGGTCGCCTTGCTCAAAGGGTCATTGGACGGCAGCTTCGCCACCAATGTTGGCGGCGCCCCGTTCGGGTCGCCCGCATAAGTCAGTTTCAGGCGATACGTCGCACCGACCTGACCTGTGCCGATGGGGCCCGTCTCAACAGCCGAAACAGTCGCGTCAAAGCCGTTCTCGCGCAGCCGCTGCGTCAGCCAGTCAGGCGTCATCTCAGCGAGGGTGGGGACGGCCTCAGTCATTAAAGATGCTCTTCAGCCCAAGCGGCTCATAAGCGCCGAGGATGAGCTGTTCGAGGATGCCCGTGCCGCGACGTTCCTCGTTGCCCAACGTCATGGTGACGCGTGAGATCGCCTGAATGTGGAGATGATCGGCGCGTCCCGCCTCAATCGCTGTTAGGTCAATATCCTCACGGGCAACGGCGAGTTCACCCTTCCAGCCGCCATGTGTCCATTCAGGGTGGCCATATCCGATGCCGCGCATGAGGAAGGGCGTTCCGGGCTCAAAGGATGCCGTGATCGTGCGGCCATCGGGCAATTCCGCGGTCATCTCAGCCGACGCTGCATGGCGCCAACCGGGCTTGAGCATAGTGGTCATCTTGCAGGCTTCGCTCTCAACCATCTCATGCGCGCCCGCACCATCTGGGCACCAGACGGCACGCGTGTTCCAGGGGCGGCCATGCGCGTCATCATTCACGTGGAAATAGAGTGCCCCATCGTCAAAATTGACCGGGCTCCACAGCCAATAGAATTGCGGAATGACTTGCGGCACGGTGGGTTGCGGATCGCTGGCGCCGATGGGGCGGATGCCCCAGCTGCGGTCGCGCGTGCCGACAGCACCGCTGACGTCATGACGGACGCCGTCTACTTCAATCCAGCCCTGCCAATGTCCATTCTGAGTGAGGCGGGTATAGTCCATGAAGGTGCGGGGCCCGACGCGGCGGATAAAGCGCGGTTCCTCCAACGGGAAGGCGCGGCCGGTGAAGGTCAGGTCCGCTGAAATCCCCTCATGATTGTCCACGATGACACGCAGCGACTTCAACGGTTCAACGATCTCAATCGTGATCGGGCCGACAGTCAGGTCCATCCGCTCCATGTTGAGGAGCCGGGAGGCGTGAACGCAATGCTGGGTATCGCCACGGATGCAGGAGAAGTGCGCGTCCGCGACGTTCAGATGTGGGTAGACCCCAAAGGCGATAGCGAAAAAGTCACTGCCATCGGCCTTGTAGCCGTTGAAAAAATAGCGGTCGTAAAAATTCCGGTCTGTGCCCGAATAGGCGATGGGTTCCGGTGTCTGGTGGATCGGATATTCGTCGCCCTTGGTCAGCATCAGCCTTGAACCTCTCTCTTGATCTCATCTGTGTGTTGGCCAAGCGTTGGTGCAAAGCCGATGGGCCGATCTTTGTCGGCTGAATAACGAACGGGGGGCGACATCTGGCGGATCGTGCCTTCAGTCGGGTGCTCTGCCATCTGGAAGAAGCCTGTGGCCACCAGATGATCATTGTGAATGACATCGCCCAAATCAGCGACGGGCATGACGGGGAAATCGTTTTCCGTCAGGATCTCCAGCCATTCGGCAGTTGTCTTCTGTGGGGTCAGTTCCCCAATGCGCCCATAAATGGGGGTCATGTTCTGGAACCGGCCCATGGGCGTGTTGAACGGCGCGTTCGCGAGGAAATCGGAATCACCCATCAGCTCAAACAGCTTGATGATCTTCGCATCCGTATAGGGCACGATGACGAGATGCCCGTCCTTGGTGGGGAAGGGTTGCCGGTTGGGATCCAACTGACGCGGATAGCCGGGCGGACCGAGCGGAGGCTCAAAGACCTGATCCTGCAAATGCTCCGTCAGCATGAAGTTGGCGAAGCAATC
>CAJBSR010000423.1 GCA_903958285.1 uncultured Sphingomonadales bacterium | reverse complement strand
TCATAGAGTTTTTTCCGCCTGTTTTGCGAGCGCACGAAGCCGGTCTTCGGCATCCGAACGCAGAACCACATCGCCGACCACAATCAGGGCCGGGCTCTTTACCCCGTCACGGGCGATCATGTCGCCCAGATCGGTCAATATCGTGCGGATGGCGCGCGCGCCGTGCCGCGTGCCGCGCTCCAGCACCGCGACGGGCATGTCCGGCGCCACGCCATCTGCGATCAACTTTTCCGCAATTTCGTTCGCCGTGGCGACACCCATGTAGATCACCAGCGTCCGGCCCTTGCCGGCCAAGCCAGACCAATCCTGTTCGGACAGGCCTTTGCACTGGCCCGCCACAAAGCTGACGGCGCTTGAGGCATCACGGTGGGTGAGCGGGAGCATCGCTTGCGCGGCACAGCCGACGGCGGCTGAGATGCCGGGGATCACTTCAACATCAACGCCATCGGCAAGGCATTCTTCGGCTTCTTCGCCGCCCCGCCCGAAGATGAACGGGTCACCGCACTTCAGGCGGATCACAAGGTGCCCGGCGCGCGCTTCGGCAACGAGCAGCGCGTTGATCTGGTCCTGCGGCACGGTGTGGCGGCTGCGCTGTTTGGCGACCGAAATGTAGCGCGCCTTGGGGTTGCCGAGCGCCAAGATGGCATCGTCGACAAGCCCGTCATGGACAATCACATCCGCTGCCGCGAGCGCGCGGGCGGCTTTGATCGTCAGCAGATCAGGATCACCCGGTCCTGCGCCGACAAGTATGACTCGTCCAGAATTCATAGGTGTCAGATGGGCCTGACAGCGCCCCATCGCAAAGCAGAGAATATTGCCTGCTATTTAGCGAAACTTGGCGTGTTGTCCCTCAGGCCGATTCCAATGGAGGCGCGGGCCTGCTCTTCTTCTGTGGAAACCACAGGATAAGCGCAGTAGTCAGCGGCATAATAGGCGCTTGGCCGATGGTTGCCTGAGAGGCCGACACCGCCAAAGGGTGCGGACGACGGCGCGCCATTGGTCGCCCTGTTCCAGTTGATCACGCCGGCGCGGACATTCGCCCAGAAGTGGTCATATTGCTGCGGAGTGCCGCCGATGAGCGCGGCGGACAGGCCATAGCGTGTCGCGTTGGCTTCTTCGATGGCCGCATCGAAATCAGCCACGCGCACCATCTGGAGAATGGGGCCGAACAGTTCGATGTCAGGCCGCTCGCTCGCATCTGTCATGTCGATCAGGGCCGGGGTCAGGAAGGGGCGGCCTTCAATGGGGCGCAGCAATTGGATGATCGGCACACCGCCCTTCATCATCAGCGTCAGGAAACTTTCCTGAAGGCTATCGGCCACATCATTGTCGATCACAGGCCCCATGAAGGGGGCTGGATCGGAAAAGGGTTCGCCTACAATCAGGCGGCTGGTGAGCTTGCTGATTTCTTCGATCAGCGGCTTATGCATGCCATCGCGCACGATCAGGCGGGAGGCGGCGGTGCAGCGCTGCCCCGCGCTCAGATAGGCGGACTGGACGACAAGGATCGCGGCGGTCGCAATATCGGGCGTGTCCCAAACGACGATGGGGTTGTTGCCCCCCATTTCCAGCGCGAGCATCTTGCCCGGCTGGTCCGCAAATTGGCGGTTGAGCGCAATGCCCGTGCGCGCAGAGCCCGTGAACAAAATGCCTTCGACATCAGGATGAGAAACAAGCGCCTTGCCTTCTTCCACCCCGCCAATGACCAGCCGGAGCACGCCTGTCGGCACACCCGAGGCGTGGAACAGATCGACGAGCATCTTGCCGGTCGCGGGCGTTTTCTCGGACGGCTTGAAGACAATGGAATTGCCCGCGAGCAGCGCCGGGACAATGTGCCCGTTCGGCAGATGTGCGGGGAAGTTATACGGCCCAAGGACAGCCATAACGCCGTGCGGCTTGTGGCGGATGGCGGTGCGCGCGCCGAGATTACCCTCCAACCGGCGCTGCGGCGTGCGCTCTGCATAAGCGCGGATCGAGATTTCGACCTTGTTGATGACCGATTCGACTTCGGTGCGGGCTTCCCACAAGGGCTTGCCGGTTTCGCGCGAGATGCAGTCTGCGAGGGCGTCGGATTTCTGCCGGACGACATTCACAAAGCGGCGCAGCGTCTCAATACGATTGGTCAGCGGGCGGGCGCTCCATTCCGGGCCTGCGTCCCGTGCCAGCGCGACTTCTGTCTCCACAGAGCTCACAGGGCCGCGCCAATAGGTCGCACCCGTTGCAGGCTCGATGGAAATGATCTCAGTCTCAGGCATGCTGCGCTCGATACACTCGTTCGGAAGGTCGATATCGGACAATGGTGAACGTCTCTTTACTACGGAGGTGGCCGAAAAGCAGCCACTTCCTGTTTTACGACATCGCTTCGCCCAACTGTCGGATTTGGAGCACTTTATTTTCTAGCAGCGTCCAGTCATCGGCATCGGCAATGGGCGCCCAAATGGCCTCTACTTCCTCAATGTGCATCGAACAGGGGCCATTTCCGCTCCAGTAAGCGTGGTCGAAGGAGCGGGACGGCACATAGCCTTCCAGCGCGCGGGTCAGCGGTTCAAAATATTGATTGCTGTAAAGCCCCGCGTCGGCGCTGGCGCGGAGCTGCCCGCCTGCCCAATCAAAATAGAAACGGTCAATCTCCACCTTGCTGGCAAACAGCGCCGTCTCCAGGGCTGTGACGACGGCGATGTCTTCGCGCTCGCCGCGAGGGGTGACGCCCAATCGCCATAAGATACGTTCGACAATCGCCTTGCGATACGCAGGGGCATAGCCCTCAATGGCCTCGACCAGCGCATCCCTGTCGGCGATGGTGAGCATGGAATTGGCGAGTTGAACAGCGTCCCAATGGATCGCTTCAGCCTGACGGCCAAAGGCATAAAGCCCCTGTTCGTCAAAATAGGCAGCGGTGAAATGAGGCTCAAAGGTCGGCGTCCAGCGCCAGGGGCCATAGTCAAAGCTTTCGCCCGAGACGTTGATGTTGTCGCTGTTGAGGACGCCGTGGACAAAGCCCGCCGCCATGAAGCTGGCTGCCATCTTCGCGGTCCGCTCGATCACCAGCCTGACCAAGCGGACGGGGGCATCGGCGTCGTCGCCCTGCTCTTGGCCATAATAATGGCGCAGCGCATAGGCCGTCAGGCGGCGAAGATTGTTTTCTTCACCCAATGTCGCGAGCCGCTGGAAACTGCCGATGCGGATGTGGCCGTGTGACAGG
>CAJBSR010000422.1 GCA_903958285.1 uncultured Sphingomonadales bacterium | reverse complement strand
GGTGATAGGCTCTTACCCTAGGGTGTTCGGTGTAGGGGTAAGCAACCCTGAGTGCTTTGTGAATGGCTTGACCACTTCCTCCGTTTGCTAACGCAAGGTGTCTCAATGCCGCCTTTGCCATCCAAAGCGGCACCATCTTCGGGGCTCTAAAGGGAGTTTGTGTTAAGCTGAGATTTTCGACCGCTCGCGCGAGCCGCGGCAAGCTGAATTGTTCGCCTCCGAGCAGTTGGTCCGCGACAATGCGATCAGATAGTAGTGTTGTGCTCTGGAACGCATGGGCGACAGCTTCACGATCAATCCTGCCCGCAAGAATATCGCGCGCAAGCTTTCGCAGACTAGGCTTATTGAACCTCTTATAGCAGCCGCGCTTAGCGCCGAGTTTTACGCCGCGTGTCATAAAGAACGGCCCATCGGCACTACATTGCCGCGCTGGAACCTGCTGGCAACATAATCCGCCCACTGGTTCATCAGTTTCGCGGGCGCTGTCAAAGCCAATGCACCGGCTGGTGCAGACCGCGGCAGAACGGTAGCCACTGGGCATGCCTCGCCCCAGAAAACCAGCCAGCCCGTTCCGCTATTTCAATTCGTCGCCCGAGGTCATCCGCCTGGTGGTGATGATGTACGTGCGGTTCCCGCTGTCGTTGCGGAACGTTGAGGATCTGCTGTTCGAGCGCGGCATCGACATCTGCCATGAGACCGTCAGGCTCTGGTGGAACAGGTTTGGGCCGATGTTCGCAGCCGACATCCGCCGCCAGCGCGTACAGGCGATGCGAGGGGTGCAGCACTGGCGTTGGCATCTCGACGAGATGTACGTGAAGTTGAACGGTGAAATGGTCTACCTCTGGCGTGCCGTCGATCACGAGGGCGAAATCCTAGAGAGCTACATCACCAAAACCCGCGATAAAGCGGCCGCTCTCACGTTCATGAAGAAGGCGCTTCGCCGCCACGGGTCGCCTGCAGCAATCACAACCGACGGGCTTCGGTCCTATCGCGCGGCCATGTCGGAACTCGGTTGTGCAGACAAACAGGAGATCGGCCGATGGGCCAACAACCGGGTCGAGAACAGCCATCTCCCCTTCCGACGACGAGAGCGGGCTATGCTCAGATTTAGGCAGATGAAGACGCTCCAAAAGTTCGCGTCCGTCCACGCCTCGCTCCACAACCACTTTAATCAGGAACGCCATCTCACCGACCGACAGACTTACAAAGAACGACGCTCGGCAGCGTTTGCCGAGTGGAGCAACCTTGCTGCCTGAGGGTTCGCGTCCCCTGCCCCAGCTATGTTTGCTGGAGACAAGTTCGCATTAGACTGACAGCACCATGGTGTGGAAGCCAGCGCCGACCGGATGGCGGTCTACGCCGGGCTCATAGACGAAGTCGATATCGTAAATCGTGAGATCGCTGCCGCCTTCATGGCCTTCGTAGCGGTCCACCAGATAGATGATCGAGCCGCCGATCCCGCGGATCGCCGGCAGTTTCAATTCCATCGGTCCTGCGTGGACGGCAACCGGCTCAGCGCCGCGTTCAATTGCCGCGGCATAGGCCTTGGCAGCATCGCGCACGCGCCAGCCCATCCCGCAGCAGGACGGGCCATGTTCGGCCGCGAAGTAGGCAGCTGGACTCTTTGGCTCATAGTTGGCGATGAGATTAATCCCACCCTGACGCCACAACTCGACATCTTTCGAACGGTGCCGCGCAATGCGGGTGAAGCCCATCGACTCGAACACAGGTTCGAGCACGCCCTTCTGCGGGGCC
>CAJBSR010000421.1 GCA_903958285.1 uncultured Sphingomonadales bacterium | reverse complement strand
TCATGGTTGTTGACCATCACCGCATCTGTTGGACCGTCGCCGAACACGAGGAATTTCTCGAACGCCGTGCGGATCGAGGAGATGTTGGTCTCGATCGCGTCATCGCTCAGCATCTTGCGGACTTCGTCCTTGCCCGTCGGGTCGCCGATCCGTGTCGTGCCACCACCCATCAGAACGACCGGTTTATGGCCCGCCTGCTGCAGACGGCGCAGGAGCATGATCGACACCAGATTGCCGACGTGCAGAGAGGGCGCGGTCGCATCGAACCCGACATAGCCGGGGACGATCTGCGACGTGGCCAGCTTGTCCAGCGCCTCGCCATCGGTGATTTGGTGGATGTAGCCGCGGTCTGAAAGGATGCGGAGTAGGTCTGATTTAAAGGCGCTCATGATGGCCGCGCGCTTAGCAGGCCTTTGTCGGAAAGGGAACGGGGCGGGACGGACTTGATAAATCCCACGTCCGCGCCCAATCTGGTGGCATGGACCCAGCTCAGATCCTCGCCACGGCGCGTCTTGTTCCGCATCCGACGACACCCTGCCAAGCGCTTGATTTTATTGAGGTGGTTTTGGGCTTTGAAAATCCCCAACTGAAGCTTCAATTTCGCCTGTCTGGGCGGATAAAGGACCTTGCCATTCCGGGCCCTGAAGAGCCGGTTCGCACGGTGGGATTGTGGGAAGAAACCTGCTGCGAGGCCTTCCTGAAACCTGCGGGCGGCGGCGCCTATTATGAGTTCAATATGTCCCCCTCATCGCAATGGGCGGTGTTCGATTTCACAGGATATCGGGAGAATTTCCGGCAATTGGACGTTGGCCGTGCGCCGGTCATCGACTGTGAGACAACGGAGGAAAGTCTGGTTTTGGACGCAGTGATCGATCTGTCGATGCTGCCGCCGGGTGTGCACGCGCAAGATTGGGCACTCGGCCTGACCTGCGTTGTAAAGGCCAAAGATGGAACGACATCCTTCTGGGCGCTCGCTCATCCACCGGAAAAGCCGGACTTTCATGATAGCAATTGCTTTGCGCTGACGTTGGAGGCAGCAAGACGCGCATGAAATTCGGTATTGATCGCCTCATTGCGGACCCGGCGCTCCGCCAGCAATTGGCCGGAAAGCGCGTCGCGCTGGTCGCCCATCCCGCTTCTGTCACGGCAGACCTGACGCACAGTCTCGATGCGCTGGCCAAATGCCCGGAAATCAAGCTGACGGCGGCGTTTGGCCCGCAGCACGGCCTGCGCGGCGACAAGCAGGACAATATGGTGGAGTCGCCCGACTTCACCGATCCGCAGCATGGCATCCCTGTCTTTAGTCTTTATGGCGAGGTGCGCCGTCCAACCGGGCAGGCGATGGGCACATTCGATGTCGTTCTCATTGATTTGCAGGACCTTGGCTGCCGTATCTACACCTTCATCACAACGCTGCTCTACATTCTTGAGGCCGCAGCCGAGCATGGCAAAGAGGTGTGGGTGCTTGATCGGCCCAATCCCGCTGGACGCCCCGTTGAGGGGCTGACGCTGCGTGCAGGGTGGGAGAGCTTTGTTGGGGCAGGGCCCATCCCAATGCGCCACGGCCTGACGATGGGCGAACTGGGTCAATGGTTCATTGCCCACTTCAACCTCGACGTGAATTACCGTGTGATCGAGATGGAAGGCTATGCGCCTGACGCGGCACCCGGTTTTGGCTGGCCGCAGGATCGTGTCTGGATCAACCCCAGCCCCAATGCTGCAAACGTCAACATGGCGCGCGCTTATGCGGGCACGGTGATGGTTGAAGGCGCGACCCTTTCGGAAGGGCGGGGCACCACCCGTGCGCTCGAGCTCTTCGGAGCACCGGACATCGACGCCCGAGCCGTGATCGCCAAGATGCATGATATTGCGCCACACTGGCTCACTGGCTGCACGCTGCGCGACATCTGGTTTGAACCGACTTTCCACAAGCATGTCGGCACTTTGTGTTCGGGTGTTCATATCCACGCCGAGGGCCCGGGCTATGATGATGCGGCGTTCAAGCCCTGGCGTCTGCAGGCGCTCGCCTTCAAGGCAATCCGGGCACTTTACCCGGACTATTCCATCTGGCGCGGCAAGGATTTCAAATACGAATATACCGATGACGTCCTCGCCATCGATGTGATCAACGGCGGCCCGACCTTGCGCGAATGGGTTGATAATCCCGAGGCGACTGCTGCGGACCTCGACGCAATCACGCTGCCGGACGAACAGGCTTGGGCCGAGGAACGGCGCCCGTTCCTGCTCTATTAAAGGAACGGAAGATGTTCTCCCGACGCAAAGTTCTGGGTTCTGCCGCAGGTCTGGCGCTCGTGCCTGCGTTGGCCAAGGCCGCCGCGCCCATGGCACCGCACGTCAATCTGGCCGCCAATGCCAAGCCCATCAGCCCGGCAGAACGGGCCGCACGCCTCACGAAGGTGCAGGGTTTGATGCAGGCGGCGGGGATCGGCGCGCTTCTGGTCGAACCCGGCTCCAGCCTTGTCTATTTCACGGGAGTGCAATGGTGGCGCAGCGAGCGGCTGACCGCAGCGCTTATCCCGGCAGAGGGGGAGGTGACCGTCGTCACGCCC
>CAJBSR010000420.1 GCA_903958285.1 uncultured Sphingomonadales bacterium | reverse complement strand
TGAGATGTTCATTTGCGCCGTCTTTTCCGCGCAATATGGCTGGTGGAATGAGCAGCTGACGACCGACCTCGGCTTTGTCACAGCACTCAAGCATATCGTGAAAGCTAATGTGATGGCGATGCGCGAAATCCTGAAACGCCGGCCCGATGCGATCTTCATCCAAAGCGAGTCGTCCGAATATTATCATGCGGACAGCCCGGCTGCGATTGGCCCTGCCGAAACGTTGAATGCCAAACGTTTCCTGTCGCTTGATCTCAATTACGGGCGGCGCGTGAACAGCGACATGTACGAGTATCTGATGGATAACGGCATGACGCGCGAGGAGTATCACTTCTTCCTTGGCAATAGGCTCAAGCAGCACTGCATTTTGGGCAACGACTATTATTGGACGAATGAGCACCGCGTCCATGCCGACGGCAGCACTTGCGCCTCTGGTGAGGTATTCGGTTATACCGAGATCACGCGGCAATATTACGGGCGTTATGGCCTGCCGGTAATGCACACGGAAACCAATTTGCGCGAAGGGCCAAATGGGGATGAGGCGGTCAACTGGTTGTGGAAGGAATGGGCGAGCGTCCTTCGTCTGCGCAACATCGGTATCCCGACGGTGGGCTTTACCTGGTATTCGCTGACCGATCAGGTCGATTGGGATACGGCACTGCGGGAGCAGAACGGCAACGTGAACGCCTTGGGCCTCTATGATCTAGACCGGAATATCCGGCGGGTGGGCTCCGCTTACAAGCAACTGATCCGGGATTGGCACGATGTGCTACCGGCGCAAAGCGTGTGCCTCGTCGTCCCCCTTGTCACGCCGGCGCACGCCCATCGGGTTGAGGCCGTGGAACAGCAACGCCGTTTGGAATCCTTGGACACAAAGGCTTCTGCCCAACCCAGTAGTGTTACAGACTTCGGGCGTTAGGCTTCAGCACATGCCGCGGGCGGCGAGACGGTAGGGGAGCTCCGACGCCCTTTCTTCGAGCGACTTGGGCTGCATGTAGCAAATTGAAAGGTGTCGGCCGAAGATGTCGTCGCCGCGCATCCGGAGTTCCGCATTGGCCCCCTCCGGCAGCGCGCGACGCAGCTCCATCAGCACGTCGATGGCGTCATCGAGTGTCGTGCGGTCATCAATCTTCACAAATTCCCTGACGAAGCTGGACATCGGCTCCCCCTCCCAAATCGGTTTCGATCCCAACAAATTAGCGCTGCATTCCTTGACCGCTCAAGGCCGTAAAAACACGGTTGGGCGCAAACACAGCTGATTTGCGATGCGCCGGCCCCCATCGGTGAAACAAAACTGGCCTCGCTGTGTTGTCCGCAATTCGTTTGCTGTTGCAGGTGCACCGCATTGCTCCTGCAGCAAAACTCCGGCAAATAGGGCGCTCAATTGCTTCGGAGTTTGTTTGTCCCATGAACCTGATCGTCGATATCCTGCGGATCTTGTTGAACGTCGTTTGGTGGATCATCATCGTTCAGGCCATCATGTCCTGGCTGATCGCCTTCAATGTCATCAACACGCACAATGAATTTGTCCGTCAGATCTGGGGCACGCTGGACCGTATGACCGAGCCGCTTTACCGCCCGATCCGCAAGATCTTGCCGGACTTTGGCGGGCTTGATCTGTCGCCGCTGGTCGTTCTGGTCGGTCTGGCCATTATCGATCGTGTGCTGGTTGAAGTGCAATATTCCGCCTTAGGGATGTGACGGGTCCTTTCTGGAAGCTTTTGCCCGACGGGATCGACGTGTCTGTGCGCGCCACCCCAAAAGCGGGGCGCGATAGCGTCGATGGAGCCAAGACCGATGCCGCCGGTGCGCGCTGGTTGTCCGTCCGTGTCTCCGCACCGCCTGATGACGGCAAGGCGACCAAGGCAGTGGCCAAAGTTTTGGCAGTTTATTTTGGAGTGCCCGCGCGTGACGTAATACTGGTCAGCGGGGCCACAGCGCGGCTAAAGCGCTTTCGAATATTGGGTAATCCGGCGCAATTGGAAGCCGTTGCCCGCAACGTAATGCTGGAGGAATGATGTCCGCGACTTTGATTGATGGAAAAGCCTTTGCCGAAGGTTTGCGCGGCCGTGTGGCTGATGCGGCCAAGCGGTTTCAGGCAGATGCGGGCCGCGCGCCCGGACTGGTCGTGGTTCTGGTCGGGGAAGATCCTGCGTCTTCCGTCTACGTCCGTTCCAAGGGCAAAGCCTGCCGCGAAGCCGGCATGGAGAGCATCGAACATCGTCTGCCTGAAACAGCGTCACAGGAAGAGCTGATTGCGCTCGTGAAGAGCCTGAATGCTGACGACAAGGTGGACGGTATCCTCGTCCAGCTTCCGCTGCCGTCGCAGATTGACGATAAGGCGGTCATTGGCACGATTGATCCGGCCAAGGACGTCGACGGTTTCCACGTCGTCAACGCCGGGCGCCTTGCTGTGGGGGAGGATGCGCTCGTCCCCTGCACGCCGCTTGGCTGTTTGATGCTGCTCAAGGATCAACTTGGCGACCTCACAGGCATGAATGCCGTCGTCATCGGTCGGTCGAACATTGTGGGCAAACCGATGGCGCAATTGCTGCTGGGGGAAAGCTGCACCGTCACCATCGCGCACAGCCGCACCAAGGATTTGCCGGAGGTTGTCCGCCGCGCTGATATCGTCGTTGCAGCGGTGGGTCGTCCGGAAATGGTGAAGGGCGACTGGATCAAGCCCGGCGCCGTCGTTATTGATGTGGGCATCAACCGCGTGCCTGGCGCTGAGGGCAAGACGCGCCTTGTCGGGGATGTTGCCTTTGATGAAGCTGCTGCCCAAGCCTCTGCCATCACCCCGGTGCCCGGCGGCGTCGGCCCGATGACGATTGCTGTCCTTTTGCGCAACACCGTTGTCGCGGCGCGCGCACGGCTTGGCCTGACGCCGGAAGCAGGGCTCTGACGCCATGCTGGTGGAGCTCTTCATCTCGGCGCTGGTGACGTTCTTTGTCGTCATCGACCCGCCGGGATGTGCGCCCATTTTTGCAAGCCTCACGGCCGGATCGCCGCCCGAACACCGTCGGGCGATGGCGCTGCGCTCGACATTTGTCGCGGCGTTGGTCCTCTATCTCTTCGCCGTCTTTGGGGAGGCGTTTCTCGGCGCGCTTGGGATCAGCCTCGATGCCTTCCGCGTGGCCGGCGGTATCATGCTGTTCATCATCGCGCTTGAGATGGTGTTTGAAAAGCGGACCGAGCGGCGGGAACATCGTGTCGAGGACGTAAAGGCGCATCCCGAGCATGAGGATATTTCCATCTTCCCAATGGCAATCCCGATGATCGCGGGGCCGGGCTCCATTGCGTCCGTTATGCTGATGACATCGAAATCAAGCGGGATGGAGCAGAGCCTCGTCGTGTTCGGCGCACTCGCCGTGATTTTGATCGTCAACATGTTCGCCCTGCTGGCGGCCGGGCCGTTGATGACCTTCCTAGGCTATCGGATTGAAGCGATGATCACGCGGATCCTCGGCGTCATTCTGGCGGCGCTGGCGGCACAGTTCGTGATTGACGGGATTAAGGCGAGCTTCGCTTAGGCGTAGTCTTCTTCCGCGACCATGATGGCACGAACCTTGGTCAGCGCTGATTTCTTGATCTGGCAGACGCGGGCAGCGCCGACGCCGAGCACCTGGCCGATTTCATCAAGGTTGAGCTCCTCCACGAAATAGAGTTGGAGGATCATCTGTTCCCGCTCATTGAGCTTGTCGATGGCCAACTTTAACGCGGCCGCCATCTGTTCGCGTTCCATCGCCTGATCTGCGCGTTCGCCCTGATCGGCAAAGTCCATCAGATGGTCTGAATAGGCTTCGTCAATGGCCTCGTCACGGATGGGCTGGATGGTCGCGTTCATGTCCTGATAGGCGCGGATATCCATCTCGAGCGCTTCGGCCATTTCGATGTCATTGGGCGCACGCATGAGATTTTGTTCCAGAACCCTGCGGACCTTTTCGACCTCGCGCCGCTTGGCAATGGCGGACCGCGCCACCTTTGCCTCTCGACGGAGATGGTCGATCATGGCGCCCCGGATGCGCATGGACGCATAGGTGGAAAAGGCGTGGCCGCGATCTTCATAGGTGCGTGACGCCTCAACCAGCGCGATCATCCCGATCTGGATCAGGTCTTCGACCTCAATGGCAGAGGCGATGCGGGCATGGACGTGCCAGGCGATGCGGCGCACGAGGGGAATGGACTGCTGGACCAGCGCCTCAACATCGGTTGCGGCATAGCGCTGGGCAGGGGTGATGGGTTGTTGCAACATCAGCTTCTTTCCTCGTCGGTCATGTCCGACAGCGCTGCGACAGAGCCATGGGCTCCGCCGACGACGGCGATGACGTCGATCGTCTTGGTTTCAGGGATTTCGAGAACGGACAGGACCGGCAGTTCGGCCATTTGGGCGCGGAGCAGGCGAGATACGGCCGGTCGGATGGCTGGCGCCGTCACCACGGCCACGCTGCGCGCGGCCATCAGCAGCGGCTGCACCGCATCCCGGACCGAAGAGACCAATCGATTGGAAAGCGCAGGCTCAAAGGGGTAAAGCGCCTGTGGTCCGGCCCGGACGGCCTGCGCCAGCAGCGCTTCCAGTTCCGGATCAAAGGTAATGACGGGCAGCGGCATCCGCGATGGCACGATGGTCTGCACAATCAGCGCGCCGATCCTCTGGCGGACGGATTCGATAATGCCCGTCTGGTCGAGGCCGAGCGCGCCGACCTCCACCATCGCCTCTGCGATGCGGCGGAAGTCCTTCAGCGGCACGCGTTCGACCAGCATTGAACGGCAGACAGCGGCAATCTGGGCTGTGCTGTAAGGCTGGGGAGACAGACCTGCCGCCAGTTGGGGGAAATTGTCCTTCAGCGCTTCGACAAGGCCCTGTGCTTCATCGAGGCCAAAGAGTTCAGCCGCACTGCCGGTGACGAGCGCATTGAGGTGCGTGGCGATGACTGTAGGGGCGTCAACGACCGTGTATCCGGCCACCACCGCCTCATTGCGCTGATCGGCTGAAATCCAGACGGCATCGAGGCCGAAGCAAGGGTCTTTGACAGACCGGCCCGGCAGCTGCTTTTCGCAATCGCCGCTATCGAGGGCGAGCAGATCGCGCGCATAGGCCATGTCTTCCCCCATCACGACGCCTGCGACGGTGATGCGATAGGCGTTGCCCTCGATGGAGAGGTTATCCTTCACCTTCACAAGCGGCAGGACAAAGCCGAGTTCGCGCGACAGCTGGCGGCGGATGCCGGTGATGCGGGCCATGAGCGGCGCACCCTTGCGGTCATCGACCATCTCGACGAGGCCGTAGCCGAGCTCCACCGTGATCGGGGCGGCATCGCTCACATCGTTCCACGATATATGATGCAGAGGTTCCGACACGGGCATGGGCGGCGGAGCGATGATCTGCGTGCGCTCCTTCTGGCGCAGCATCCAGTAAATGCCGCCGCAGATCGCAGCGGCCGGCAGGATGATGAGATGCGGCATGCCGGGGATCAGTCCGAGGACGGTCATGATCCCGGCAACAGGCGCCCAAGCGCGCGAGGCGCCGAACTGGCTGCCGATCTGGCCCGACAAGTCGAACGGCGAGGAAACGCGGGTGACGATGGCGGCAGCGGCGATGGACAGCAAGAGTGCGGGAACCTGCGCAACCAGCGCATCGCCGATGGCGAGCATGGTGTAGGTGCGCGCCGCTTCTGACAGGGCCAGATTGTGGCTGACAACGCCAAGAATGATGCCGCCGACAATGTTGACGAACAGGATGATCAGGCCGGCAATCGCGTCGCCTTTTACGAATTTGGAGGCACCGTCCATTGATCCGTAAAAGTCGGCTTCTGTCCCGACCTCATGCCGCCTGGCTTTGGCTTCGTCGGGCGTCATCAGGCCAGCATTCAGATCGGCATCGATCGCCATCTGCTTGCCGGGCAGCGCGTCGAGCGTGAACCGTGCCGACACTTCGGACACGCGGCCGGCGCCCTTGGTGATGACCACCAGATTGATGACAAGCAGCACCGCAAAAACGAAAATGCCGACAATGAAGTCGCCGCCAATCAGGAAGTTACCGAACGCTTCAATGACGTGCCCCGCTGCCGCGGGCCCCTCATGACCATGGACAAGCACGACGCGGGTGGAGGCGACGTTCAGTGCCAAGCGGGCAATGGTGGCGAGCAGCAGGACCGTCGGGAAGGCCGAGAAATCGAGCGGCTTGGCAGCGTTGAGCGCCACCATGAGCACCGCCATTGAAATAACGATGTTGGCGATGAACCCGATATCCAGCAGGACGGCCGGAACAGGCACGATCATCAGCATGACGAGCATGAGAATTGCGATGGGCAGCACGCCGCTGCGCGCCGAAATGACCCAAGCGGGAAGGGTGAAGCGACCCATTACTGATCTCCCGCCATGGCGGCGAGCCGCTGATAGGCAGCCTGCGCAAATTCAACTGAGAGCTTGTCGGGCATGGGTTCAAAATCGGCGAAGCGCATCAGCGCCCGCGTGGTCGGACGGTTCTCGATGACGGTGCGGACCGTGGAAGGGCCGACAGGCGCGTTGAGTTTGGAGGCGAACCGCTCCCGGATATCACCTAGGCTTCGGGCACTGCCATTTGGGGCGTAAAAGATTGCGCGATTGGCGGCAGCGGCCTGCGGGAACAGGGGCGCCGCGGCCTGAGAGGGGTCAGCTTCATGGGCCTGAAGGAATTTGAGTGCGCCATCCGCGCCAAGGAAGTGGGCGAGGTAGAGGTCAACCTGATCTGTCTGGCGGCCAAGGCCGGATTCCAGAAAGCTCTGATTGTCCGCAGCCAGCTCACCCGCCATCGCGGATGAGGCGTCTGCGTCAAAGCGCAGATCCAAGATGGTCTGGCGCAGAGCCGGGTCAGAAACAACGTGGCGACCGCCGGGTGTTGTTGAGATGGCATCTGCCGCCCAGGCCAGGCCGTGATTGGCGCCATGCGCCTTCAACGTCCCGAGCCAGGTCGCCTTGGTGAACTGGAAGAGACCCGCCGCGCTGGAGGTGGACGCCTGCGCCTGCGGGTTCAGGCTGCTTTCAACGCGCGCCTGATTGAGAAGGTAGCCGAAGTCCATACCGGTCCGTGCCGCTGCATTGGCGACGGCGGAGTGCACCGGGGATCGGCCTGCCGTTGTGATGATGGTCGTATCTGCCACTTGGGCTTCCCTGTTGAACAATTCGGGAAGCATTCAGCAAAGGCCGTGCCAGTTCTCAGATGAGGGAAGCGCGGCCCAGTTTTCCGGCGTTTGTATAGGTGTGGGTCACCCGTTCACCGCGCTGATGCGTCAATCTTTCGAGCCGCTGAGACACGCGGTCTGTCAGGAAATTGACCCGACCGCGCGCGGCTTCTGCCTGACGCAAAGCATAGTCAAAGCGGGGGCGATCTTCATTGGCCGAAGGGGTTTCCGCGCGCACAGCTTCCAGCGCGCGCGCGACACGTGCGGTGGCATCCTCAACAGCGGAAACGTCACCGGCGTCGAGGGCGCTGATGAGCGCCCCCTGGCAGTCGATCAACCGATCAATGGCGCTCGACGGCATCAGAGATAGGCCTGAAATGACATGGCATCGGCAATCGCTGTTGTTTCGATCGGATAGCTACCCTGCGCAATCGCTGTGCTGATTTGCGCGAGCTTCACATAATCGACCGGCGGGCCTTCGCTCGCGATCTTGGAGGCCATGCTGAAGAGCCGCGGAACATCCGCAGGCCCAGGCCCGCCGCCCGCATTCAGCGTCGGCTTTGGCGCAGGATTACGCACAAGTTGCGGGGCTTGCGCGCCGCTGGATGAGCTGACTGGATCGACCATCGTCCTGTTCCCTCAAGTGACCTGTCATGAACCCGACAGGCCTTCCTGAGAGCAGTAACGACTATTTGACGCAGCCTTTTAGGGTTTAGTTGATGGAATTTGCGCGGACGCGTCCAGCGCCGAGGACAGTAACGCTGACCGCCGCATTTCCGTCACTTGGGCGGACACGGACAGCTTGACCGACGCGACCGTCTTCCACAGCCGTGGCCGATGTGGATACAGAAAAGCCCGCACCATCGACATAAAGTTCAACAATATCGCCTTTGCGAATGTCCGGCGCTGACATGCTTTGAGGGGCGGCCACCAGCGGCACCAAAATCCGCCAGCCCAAAGAGGGACAGCGAACCGCAATGGCATTGCCGCCCATAGGCGCGATGTCCGCAGGCAGGGGGCAGCGAGGGAGCTTGAGGCGTCGGTCAACTGGTGCCGCACTGCCAATCGCGGCAATGCGCGCATCCATATCGGCCAGATCTTCAAAGGACAGAGGAAGGGCAGCAGCCAAGGCAAAGGGGGCGATCAACATAAAGGTCTCCTGATGGTCGCCGTGTTATGAGCAAATGCCGTGCCAATGGCGCAAAGGCACTTGTCCCAGTCCCTAGTGCCGGACCTAGAGTCAGAAAAACGACAGGGGTCGCCTCCCTGCACGGCCTGATCGCCCTTTCGAAGCCGAATTCCGGAATTGGCACGGTGATTGCTTCGGTGTCTCAGCGCAGGCCCGGTGGTCGGTCCTGCATCGGAGACCATGACATGCCCGCATTCGACAGATTGTTCGGCATCCATTCCACGGCTTTGGCGGTGCGCTCGCAGCGGATGACGGTGCTTGCCTCCAACATCGCCAATGCCGCAACGCCCAATTACAAAGCGCGTGACCTTGATTTTCAGGCCGCTATGCAAAGCGCCGAGGCGGGGCAGGCGACTGACAAGGCGCTGCGCTATCGTGTACCCGTGCAGCCGTCTCTCGATGGCAATACCGTTGAGATGTCGGTTGAACAGACCGCCTTTACAGAAAACGCCATTGCTTACCGCGCGACGCTGTCCTTCCTGCAGGGGCGCATCGGCACCCTCACACGCGCGCTGAAGGGTGAATGAGCATGGCCGCCCCCCTTTCTCTCTTTGATATCAGCGGCCGCGCGATGGCCGCCCAGCTGGTGCGTCTCAACACAACAGCATCGAACCTCGCCAATGCGGGGTCGGTCGCGAGCAGCGAGGCGCAAGCCTATCGCGCGATGAAGCCTGTGTTCCGCACCGTGATGGAGGCCGATGGCCGCGCGACGGTGTCTGTCGACCGCATCGACCAGTCGACCACTAAGCCCGTGAAGCGACACGACCCCAATCATCCGCTCGCCGATGGCAATGGTGATGTCTGGGAAGCGGCCGTCGATGGTGCGGCGGAACTGGTCGAGATGATTGAGACGTCCCGACACTATCAAAACAACGTTCAGGTTTTGCAGACGGCCAAAGGCCTGATGCTGGACACATTGAGGATTGGCCAATGACGACAGTAACAAATGTTGCGACCACATCGGGCAAGAGCACCGTGGCCGCTCAGTCACAGCTCAATCAGACGGATTTCCTCCGCCTGATGACCGAGCAACTCAAGCAGCAGGACCCCACTGATCCTGCAGATCCTGCCGAAATGGCCGCGCAGATGGCGCAGTTCGCCAGCTCAACCGGTATTTCGGAAATGAACAATTCGCTCAAGGAAATCGCGGATCTCGTCGCGAGCCAGACAGTGCTTCTCAAATCCATCCAGGCGGCAACCGCGCAGACGGCTGCCCAGACAAAGGTCGCGTAACATGTCCTTCTACACCTCTATTTCCGGCACCAAGGGTGCGCAGGCCGATATTGCGGCCATTTCCAACAACCTTGCCAACGCGCAGACGACGGGCTTCAAACGCAGCCGCGTTGAGTTTGGCGATTTGTTTGCAGCGGCTCCCACGCAGACCGCGCGCGAAGTCGCCGGGCAGGGTGTCCGCGTCATGGCGATCTTGCAGCAGTTCGGCCAAGGCACGCTCGCCACGACCGATAAGGCGCTTGACCTTGGCGTCGCCGGTGACGGCTTTTTTGTCGTGAAGAGCGCACCGCCAACCAGCGATATCACTTACACGCGTGCCGGTGCGTTCAACATTGATTCGAGCCGCAACGTTGTCGACACGCTTGGGGCCCGGGTTCAGATCCTGCCGGTCGATGCGCAAGGTCAGGTTACGGGCACGACGCTGAGCGATTTCAAAATTCCCAACGTTTCGCCTGCAAACCCGAATGCCGCTTTGGTCAGCGTGACCATCGGACTTGATGGTCTTGCCAAGGCAAGCTTTTCGGATGGCACGACCGATAACATCGGCAAGGTTGCACTTGCCAACTTCAACTCGCTGGAAGGCTTGCGGTCGATTGGGGACGCCCATTGGCGCCCGACGGATTTCAGTGGCCCGGCGATCATCGGGGAGGCTTCAACCGGGTCGCTCGGTGAAATCCGGGCGGGCACGCTGGAACGCGCGAATGTTGAAGTGACTGAGGAAATGGTCGCGCTCATTTCGGCTCAACGCAATTTTCAGGCGAATGCCAAGGCTCTCGATGCGGAATCGAAAATGAGCCAGGCCATCATGCAGGCCTTCTGAGGTAAATCATGGACCGCCTGATCTATAACAGCCTGTCGGCGTTGAAGGGGGCCGCTGCCAAGCAGGCAGCGACTGCCAATAACTTGGCCAACGCCTCCACGCCGGGCTTCAAGTCTGACCTTTCCGAAGCACAGGCGCTGTGGCTGAAGGGTCAGAGCCTCGATAGCCGCGCGGCGATGTCGCAAGAAGTTCTGTCGGCGGACCTGCGGGCAGGAGTGGTTGTTTCCACCGGCCGCGCTCTTGATGTGGCGATTGAGAATGATGCGTTGTTCGCGGTCCAGTCTCCGGCCGGTGACGAAGCCTATACGCGGCGGGGCGATTTTCAGATGTCCGACAGCGGCTTGCTGACGACAGGTGATGGACGGCCGGTGCTCGGTCAACAGGGGCCGATCACGATCCCCCCCGCCGACAGTGTTTCCATCGACCCGCAGGGTCGTGTGTCGATCATCCCGGCAGGGGGTGATCCGACGCAACCACAGGAAGTGGACCAGCTGAAGCTTGTCTCTCCCGCAGGTATCGGTGCGACCAAGGGCCTAGATGGCCTGTTCCGCGCGTCGAATGGCGATGCGT
>CAJBSR010000419.1 GCA_903958285.1 uncultured Sphingomonadales bacterium | reverse complement strand
GGCGGATCATTCCTTCTTTTGCGCTAAATGAGGCCGCCAGCATTACGCCAAAATGAATGTAAAAGAAAAGGGCCGCCCGGCGAACCGGACGACCCCAATCTTATAACTTCGCTTTGAAGCGAAATTACATCGCGTTCGAAGCGTTTGCGTCGACAGCGTTGGCTTCAGCGCCAGCAGCTGCGTCAACGTTCGTCATCGAATCGTTAGCGGTGCCTTCGGTGGCAACAGCTTCGTTGAGTTCGGTTGCGTTTGCTTCGACAGCTTCTTCCTTCTTGCCGCAAGCGGAAAGGGTCAGGCCAACAGCGACGAGCGAAACGATTGCAAATTTCTTCATGGTATCAACTCCCTAGGCAGAAATGATCTGGACAGGGGTGCGCCCTAAATACCCAAATCGAGGTGGACATTTACAGCGTTGTTCATTGTTGCTCAAGCCCTTTTGTTCGCTTTTGCCAAAGAGGCAAGAAAGCTCGGAAATTGGCGGCTTAGAGCAGCGTCCAAGGCCTCCATGGAGCATGTCTTGCCCAATTTCTGCAAACTGGTGACCGCAAATTCGGGCAAACCGCAGGGAACAATCCCGTCAAAGTGTGTCAGATCCGGCGCAACGTTCACCGCAAAGCCGTGAAAGGTGACCCAGCGGCGCACGCGAACGCCAATTGCACCAATTTTCGCCTCCACACCATTGTCGTCGGTCCAGATGCCTACGCGACCCTCTGCGCGCCAGCAGGTGACGCCAAGATCAGCCAAAGCGGCGATGACCCAGCCTTCAAGCGCATGGACATAGCAGCGCACATCCTCCCCCCGCGCCTTCAGGTTGAGCAGGACATAGCCGACGCGCTGGCCGGGGCCGTGATAGGTATACCGCCCGCCCCGACCCGCCCTGAACACGGGAAAGCGGGGATCCAGCATCTCCGCCGGGTCTGCGCTCGTGCCCGCGGTGTAGAGCGGCGGATGTTCCAGCAGCCAGATTTGCTCACGCGCCGAACCCTCCGCAATGGCAGTGGCCCGCGCCTCCATAACAGAGAGCGCAGTCGCATAGTCTGTCAGCCCGTCAGCAACGGTCCAGTCGATATCCGAATCGGCGTGCGTCATTGGCGCGGCATGGCGGGTGGTGGCGAGGGAGTCGAGATCAAGCGCCGTTCAGGCGGGAAAGCGCTGCGCGACCAAAGCGAGCGCCTGACGACTTAGCGCTTCAGCGAGGGCCTTGTTTTCGGCTTCCGCATAGCAGCGCAGTTCCGGCGCGTTGCCGGACCCCCGCAAATGGATGATTCGTCCGTTGGCGAAGGTCATACGGACACCGTCCAGATCATCAATGTCGGTCAGGGCATCGCCTGCCATAGGGCCAAAGCTCTCATCAAGGCGCGACCGGCGGGCATCATGCCCCTCCCTCAGCCAGACAAACAGCGCATCCCGCCGCGCAGGTGCGAATTCCGCAAGGCGGTCACTAAAGGTGGTCCGGGGCGGCAGGTCCGCCACAAGGTCAGCAAGGCGTCCGGGCCGGGCGGCGGCGAGTGTGGCGACAATGGGAAGCACCGCATCGCGGGTCGGTAAGGCGCTGAGCATCTGGCCTTCGCGTGTCACATCACTGGCCAGCAGAAAGCCGCCATTGGCTTCATATCCGCCGACAACGCCTTCCTTTGCCGCCAGCGCCACCGCCATTGCGGAGATGACATAGGGAGACCCGATTCGGGTGCGATGGACCGTCCCAAAGGCCCCACATTTTTCGACCAGCGTATTACTCGATACCGGCGTAACGACGCTCTG
>CAJBSR010000418.1 GCA_903958285.1 uncultured Sphingomonadales bacterium | reverse complement strand
TCCGGCTGACTATGACGGCGTGATCCAGGGCCTTTTGGGCGGCACCATAGACTTCGCTGGTCTGGGTGCTTCCGCTTATGCCAAGATCTATCTGACCGACCCCGCTGCCGTGGACGTCAAACTGACCACGCAGAACGTCGATGGTTCGACCGGCTATTACTCGATCGGTTTCGCGCGCAAGGACAGCGGCATCACCTCGATCGAAACCGCCAAGGGCAAGAGCTTTGCTTTCGCCGACCCGAACTCGACCTCTGGCTATCTGGTGCCGGCGGCTGAGTTGACTGCGACCTATGGCAAGCTGGAAGAGTTCTTCTCGGAAGTGAAGATGTCGGGCGGCCATGAGCAAACTATCGTTGGTGTGAGCAATGGCGACTTCGCTTCGGGCGTGTCGTGGGCTGACGGTCTGGGCAACTGGGAAGATGGCTATACCAACGGCGCTTTCCGTAAGGCCGCTGATGCCGGTCTGGTCGATATGAGCAATCTGGTTGAAATCTGGCGCTCTAAACTGATCCCGAACGGCCCCTATGTCGTGCGCGCCTCGTTGCCCGCCGATGTTAAGGACACTGTGACGGCCATGGTTGCCGACATGTGGGAAACTGACAAGGAATGCGCCTATGCTCTGGCTGCTGGCGACGCAAAAGACTTTATCCCCGTCACCCACGCCGACTTTGAAGGTGTGATCGCCGCCCGCAAGCTGCAAGAAGGCATGTAAGGTTTCAAGACCATCCGCCGGGCTGCCCGTAAGGGCGGCCCGGCAATTTTATTTGTCGAGGAAAACATGGCCAGCATCACCTATGGGGCACAGCCGGGGCATGGCCCGAACCTGTCCAGCCAACAGCAGTCCTATCTGGAGATGGTCCGCCGCAAGCGGATGTATGGCGGCATTCTTATGGTCATCTTCGTGGCCCTGATGGCGTCGGGCTGGATGACGGCCGAGATGCGCAATGCAGGCGGGTTCTGGAACGGTTTGCCGCAACTGGCGGACTTTCCGGCCGAAGTGCTGACCGAGGCTTTGGCCAAGCGCGCAGTGATCCCGGCGCTGATCTGGGAACATGTGCCAGCGCTGATCGAAACGCTGAACATTGCTGCCGTGTCTACTCTTTTGGGCGCGTTGATGGCGATGTCATTGGCGCTGCTCGCAACGCGCGGTCTTGCACGCTGGCCCATGCTAATTCCCCTGTTTCGTCGCAGCATGGACGCCTTGCGCGCCATCCCCGAGATCGTGGTTGCGCTGGTGTTGATCTTCATTCTGGGCGGTGGCCCAGTGGCGGCCGTGGTCGCAATTGCGCTGCACACGGGCGGTGCTTTGGGCAAGCAGTTTTCCGAGGTGGCCGAAAATGCTGATCTGAAACCGGTCGAGGGGTTGGCCTCCGTGGGGGCCAACTGGTCGCAGCGCATGTGGCTGGGCATCATTCCGCAGGTGGCACCGAATTGGCTGTCTTATGCACTATTGCGCTTTGAAATTAACGTGCGGGCATCGGCCATTCTGGGCTTTGTGGGTGAGGGTGGCATCGGCCATGATCTGAAACTGGCAATGCAGTGGGGGCAGGGGCGATATGATCAGGTCGTGGCCATCTTCTTGTTGCTTTTTGCAGCCATCGTGCTGATCGACCAGGTGTCGGACTATTACCGCAACAAACTGGTCAAGGGGTCCTGAGCCATGACAATGACCGCCCTTTCCCCCAACCTCGCCCAATCTGTGACGGCAAGCTTTACGCGTAAACGCCGCATCGCAATCGCTATTCCCTTGGTCATTCTGGCCTATCTGATCTATGCCGCGATCAGCTTTGATCTTGCCAGTCTTGCGCAGCGCGCCCGGTTCGACAATGCCGCTATCCT
>CAJBSR010000417.1 GCA_903958285.1 uncultured Sphingomonadales bacterium | reverse complement strand
TTTCACCTGAACCACGTTCATCCCGAAGGCTGGCTGTCATCGGCCTTTTATGTGCGCCTGCCGAAAGTGGCGAGCGGCCACGAAGGCTGGCTGCAATTCGGCGAGCCGGGGCCGCCGACATCACCAAAGCTGGATGCCGATCATCTGGTACAGCCGCAGGCCGGCATGCTGGTGCTGTTTCCGTCGTACATGTGGCACGGCACCGTGCCGTTCGCGGGGTGCGAAAAACGCCTGACCTGCGCCTTCGATATCGTGCGCGCCTAGTTGCCCATGATGGTTTTGAGCTGCGCGGCGGTGTGCAGGCCATTGGCGGGGCCGCGCAGTTCGAACTTGGCCGATCCGCGCAAGCCGCCGCCGACCGGCACCGCATCAAAGCCGATCTCGTTCACTAGCCGCACACCGATGGCCAGGGTTGCCGCATTGGCCTGCCCCCTTTGAAGTGGTCCGACCTGAAGTATGGTTTTGACCACGGAGGAGAAGGGGAATGGCTAGGAAACGGCATAGTGCTGAAGAGATAGTTGGGAAGCTACGGCAGGTTGATGTGCTGCTGGCACAGGGCAAGCCTGTTGCGGATGCGGTCCGGGCGATAGGGGTTACGGAAGTAACCTACTACCGCTGGCGCAACGAGTATGGCGGTCTTAAGGGCGACCAGGTTAAACGCCTGAAAGAACTAGAGGCTGAGAACACACGACTTCGGCGTGCGATCTCGGACCTGACGTTGGACAAGCTGATATTGCAGGAAGCCGCTCGGGGAAACTTCTAAGCCCCGCGCGTCGCCGCGCGTGTGTAGATCATGTTGTTACAGAGCTGGGTGTTCCGCAGAGACGGGCATGCTTGGCGCTAGGACAGCATCGGTCCACACAGCGCAAGATGCCGATCACGCCCGACGATGAAGAGGCTTTGACAGCCGACATCATCGAGTTCGCCCGCCAGTATGGCCGCTACGGATACCGCCGGGTTACGGCGCTTCTGCGGTCATCTGGGTGGAGGGTTAACAAGAAGCGGGTTGAACGGATCTGGCGTCGTGAGGGGCTTAAAGTTCCAGCAAAACAGCCCAAACGTGGACGTCTGTGGCTAAATGACGGCTCGTGTATCCGCCTTCGGCCAGAACGCCCCAACCATGTGTGGTCCTACGACTTTGTCGCCGACCGCACCCATGACGGAAAGGCATTCCGGATGCTTTGCATTATCGATGAGTTCACACGCGAAGCGATTGCCATCCGCGTGGCCCGGTCTCTGAAGTCCACCGATGTGATTGAAGCGCTGTGCGATCTCTTTGTAGAGCGTGGTATCCCGGCTCACATACGATCTGACAACGGTCCAGAGTTTGTTGCCTTAGCTCTGAGGGAGTGGATTGCTGCTGTGGGCGCCAAGACTGCCTATATCGAACCAGGAAGCCCTTGGGAGAATGGCTACTGCGAAAGCTTCAACGGCAAGCTGCGGGACGAACTGCTCAACGGCGAGATCTTCTACACTCTCAAGGAGGCGAAGACCGTTATCGAAGCCTGGCGGAGGCACTACAACACCGTCCGCCCGCACTCATCGTTGGGATACCGACCACCGGCACCGCAGGCCACAGTCTGGCCGCCAGATCAGCCGGCTAGCAACGGGATGGTGCAAATGATGCCCTTAAACTAACATACCAACTGGGCCACTCAGTGGGGGCCGGTCAAGAGCGCGATGCCAATGGATTGCAGCGGCGCTTGTTGCCTCTTCAGAAACGAACCAACCAAGCGTCGAACAAATAAGAAGGTTATCGGAACTACGAACTATGTATGATGAATTGGCTCAGGCTTACGATGCGCTAAGGCGCCTGGTCGAGCGAAGTTATC
>CAJBSR010000416.1 GCA_903958285.1 uncultured Sphingomonadales bacterium | reverse complement strand
CTTCAACCGGCACGCCCAGCAGGCGGACGGACGGCTCACCGAACAAATGTCCTGCCGGATCAAGTGCAACAGCCACTGAGATAATGCCGTGGATCGCCATACGGCGACGTTCGGACATGGTAAGACCATCAGCAGGCAGAATGACATCGCCATCCAAAATCAGGCGTCCGGTGCGTTCCCGCCCGATGATCTCCGGCCCATTGGGCGCCAATCGCACCACATCGCCGTTCGACTGCACGATGGCGCGCGGGATTCCCTGTTCCAGCCCAAAGCGGGCCTGTTCTGCCATATGGCGACGCTCGCCGTGGACCGGCAGCAGGATTTCAGGCCGCAGCCAGCCATAGACCTTGGCAAGCTCAGGGCGTCCCGGATGGCCGGACACATGCACATGGCCCTGCTTTTCCGTGATCATGAGAATGTTGCGGCGGGCGAACTGGTTCATGATCTTGCCAATGGCAATCTCATTGCCCGGGATCTGCTTTGACGAGAAGATGATCGTGTCACCCTCTTCCACCTTGATCGGGTGGTTCCCCTCGGCAATGCGGGCGAGCGCCGCGCGGGCTTCTCCCTGGCCGCCTGTTGCAATGACAAGCACTTCACTGCGCCGGTAATTGTCCAGCGAGCCCATATCGACGATTTCGGGCAAGTTCTTGAGATACCCAACGGATTGCGCGACCTGCAGGATGCGGTTGAGCGAACGACCGGCGACACACAGCTTGCGGTTCGTTTCCCGCGCAACATTGGCGAGCGTCTGCAAGCGCGCGGCATTGGAGGCAAAGCTGGTGACAACCACACGGCCCTTGGACGCCTTCACATGGCGCAGACGATCTGGATAGACGCTGGCTTCGCTGCCGCTTTCGCTGGAATTGAAGACGTTGGTGGAATCGCATACGAGCGCAAGCACGCCGGCATCACCAACGGCGGTGAGTTGTTCGGCGGTCGACGCCGTGCCGAGCACAGGCTCATCATCCAGCTTCCAGTCGCCTGTGTGGAAGATGCGGCCATAAGGCGTATCGATCACAACCGCGCTCATTTCCGGGATCGAGTGGGCGAGCGACATCAACTGGCACTTGAACGGCCCAATTTCACAATTGCCTTCAAGCGGCAAAATGCGGACCTCAACCTCGCCGGCGAGGCCTTCTTCTTCCAACTTGCCTTTGATGAGGCCCGCTGTGAACGGTGTCGCATAAAGCGGCACGCCCAGCTCTGCCGCGAGATAGGGCACGGCCCCGATATGATCTTCATGGCCATGCGTCAGGACGATGCCCAGCAGGTCTTTCTTCCGCTCTTCAATAAATTCCAGATCGGGGAGGATGATGTCCACGCCGGGATATTCGCTGCCGCCAAAAGTGATCCCAAGATCAACCATCAGCCATTTGCCCTGGCAGCCATAAAGATTGACGTTCATGCCAATCTCGTCCGACCCGCCTAGGGCGAGGAAAAGTAATTCGTTTTTTGGGTGCGTCATGCCCTGCCTTCGCGGCGCGCGTAGAGAATGGCAAGGCCCCTGAGTGTCAAATCACCATCAATCGCATCAAACAGATGGGCATGTTGCTGGAAAAGCGGCGCAAGCCCGCCGGTTGCAACGACTTTCACCGGTTTGCCGATTTGTGCCTTCATGCGGGCGATCAACCCTTCAATCATGGCGACATAGCCGAAATAGATGCCGATGAGCATCTGGCTCTCGGTTGTGCGGCCGATGACATTATCAGTCGCAGGAGCTTCAATAGCGATACGCGGGAGCTTTGCGGCGGCGGCCACCAACGCATCAAGCGAGAGATTGATGCCCGGCGCGATGATCCCACCATGATAAGCGCCGGTCGCACCGATGTGGTCGACCGTCGTTGCCGTGCCAAAGCTGATGACGATCAGCTCGCCTTCATGCCCCGCATGGGCGGCTGTCGCGTTACAGGCGCGGTCTGCCCCGACATTTTGCGGTTCATCCACATCTAGCTCCAGCCCCCAGGGCACACGCCCGCGTCCTGCGACCAAAGCTTCCAGCCCGAAATATTTGGACGACAGCACCTGCAAATTGTGGAGCGCCCGCGGCACAACTGTGGAGATGATGACATCTGTCACGTCGCTGCGCTTATAGCCTTCAAGTTCCAGTAACTGCAGCAGCCAGACGGCATATTCATCGCCGGTGCGCCGCGCGTCCGTCGCGATGCGCCAGCGGGCGGCAATCTCCAGCCCGTCAAACAGCGCAAACTTGATGTTGGTATTGCCGGCGTCAAT
>CAJBSR010000415.1 GCA_903958285.1 uncultured Sphingomonadales bacterium | reverse complement strand
CCAAGGCGCCGGCCAAGGGCAAGAAGAAGGCGCCTGCGAAGAAGAAGGCACCGGCCAAGAAGAAGGCTGCACCGAAGAAGGCTGCCGCCGAATAGGCCCCATGGACCGCGCCACCATCTCCCTCGATGCCGAAGTGTGGCTGTGGACCTCCAAGGGCGCGTCCTGGCATTTTCTGACGGTGGACGGAGAGGCGGCCGCTGAGGTGCGTTATGCGTCGCTGGGGCTGACGCGCGGCTTCGGGTCGGTGTCGGTTGAGGTGATGATCGGCAAGACGCGCTGGCGCACCTCGCTTTTCCCGAGCAAGGCGTCCGGTGGATTTATCCTTCCGCTGAAGGCTGCCGTGCGCAAGGCAGAGGGATTCGCGGTGGGCGACGTGGTGGCGGTGACGATCACGATCTGAATTGGCGTCGCCGGAACGCATTTCCGTAGCGGTTATAAACGCCACCGCATTGGCGCAGGTGGCGGCGCAAAAAATTTAAAAAATCTTTTCGTCCAGCTTGCAATTTGGAAAGCCAAGGCAAGTCCGCGCGTCGCTGCATCGCAGCGGCGAAATGATGCCATGAAGCGAGTCACATCTGCGACGAGTTGAGTCCCGAAACTGTCAAATACCCTCTTGCGTCTCAGCGTGGATGAGGCACTATGGATAGTGGCTGAGCCGGGGGGCAACCCAAGTAGTAGTGGTTGGAGGCGCGCAAAGCGATTTGCGACACTGGCCATTTTGTGCCCTGTGGATATCGGGGGCAGTCTGAGATTTCGGCGGTGCAAACCGCCAAACATGGTATGAGCAGGGTTTCGACCCGAGTCGAACAAGAGTAGAACATCGCAGTTGCGGTATGTTGGGGGCAAGAATGGATTTTCGGGATACGCAAGCAGAAGCAAGCGGAGATAATGTGGCAACGATGGTAGAAGCACCGGCCGCTCCCAAGGCGAAGAGCAAGGGCGTGAAGGACACGCGCACGGTGGATGAAGCCTATCCGCTGGAGATCGACCGTAGCCGCGACGCGTTGCTGACCGACTTCGGTAAGGAAACGCTGCGCGACCGCTATCTGTTGCCGGGCGAAAGCTATCAGGATCTCTTTGTCCGCGTGGCCTCTGCCTATGCGGATGATCAGGCGCACGCCCAGCGCATCTATGATTATATCTCGAAGCTGTGGTTCATGCCCGCCACGCCCGTCCTCTCCAACGGCGGCACCGGCCGCGGCCTGCCCATCTCCTGCTACCTCAACTCGGTCGATGACAGCCTTGAAGGCATCGTCAACACCTGGAACGAAAACGTCTGGCTCGCCTCACGCGGCGGCGGCATCGGCACCTATTGGGGCAGCGTGCGCGGCATTGGGGAGCCTGTTGGCCTGAACGGCAAGACGAGCGGCATCATCCCGTTTGTCCGCGTGATGGATTCGCTGACGCTGGCGATCTCGCAAGGCTCGCTGCGCCGTGGTTCGGCCGCAGTCTATCTCGACATTGACCACCCCGAAATCGAGGAATTCCTCGAAATCCGGAAGCCTTCGGGTGACTTTAACCGTAAGGCGCTCAACCTGCACCACGGCGTGCTGTTGACCGACGCTTTCATGGAAGCCGTGCGCGAAGGCGCTGAATGGAACCTCAAATCCCCGAAGACGGGTGAAGTCCGGGCGACGGTGGATGCGCGCAGCCTGTTCCAGAAGTTGGTTGAAACCCGCCTCGCCACGGGTGAGCCTTACATCGTGTTCAGCGACACGGTGAACAAGGCGATGCCAAAGCATCACCGCGAACTGGGCTTTAAGGTCTCGACATCGAACCTGTGTTCGGAAATCACGCTGCCGACGGGCCGCGATCACCTTGGCAATGACCGCACGGCTGTCTGCTGCCTGTCCTCGCTCAACATGGAAACATGGGAAGAGTGGAATGGCGACAAGCAGTTTGTGGAAGACGTTATGCGCTTCCTCGACAATGTGCTGACCGACTATATTGACCGCGCCCCGCCGGAAATGGCCCGCGCCAAATATTCGGCAACGCGTGAACGCTCGGTCGGGCTGGGAGTCATGGGCTTCCACAGCTTCCTGCAGGCGCGCAACATTCCGTTTGAAGGCGCCATGGCCAAGAGCTGGAACCTGCGCGTGTTCAAGCACATCGCCGCCAAGGTCAACGAAGCCTCGATGCTGCTCGCCACCGAACGCGGCGCTTGCCCGGATGCCGAAGAACGCGGCGTGATGGAACGCTTCAGCTGCAAGACCGCGATTGCGCCAACGGCGTCGATCTCGATCATCTGCGGCGGGACCAGCGCCTGCATTGAGCCTATTCCGGCCAACATCTACACGCACAAGACGCTCAGCGGCTCCTTCTCGATCCGCAACCCGCATCTTGAAAAGCTGCTCATCGAAAAGTCGAAGAACAGCGACAATGTGTGGAATTCGATCCTTGAACAGGGCGGTTCCGTCCAGCACCTCGACTTCCTCAGTCAGGATGAAAAGGACACGTTCAAGACGAGCTTTGAGATTGACCAGCGCTGGCTGATCGAACTCGCGGCAGACCGGACGCCCTATATCGATCAGGCGACCTCGCTGAACCTCTTCATCCCGGCGGACGTCGAGAAGTGGGATCTCCTCATGCTCCATTTCCGCGCATGGGAACTCGGCGTGAAGTCGCTTTATTATCTCAGGTCCAAGTCGATCCAGCGAGCAGGCTTTGCCGGCGGCGTTGAGGCGGACAACACGGCGGAAGCGCCCAAGTACGAACTCGCCGCGTCGACCGACTATGACGAGTGCTTAGCTTGTCAGTGACGGGGTCACTGACAATGGAAGCACTCTGGCCTGCCCAAACACAGAATTAAACTAGGAAGACAATCATGTCCCTTCTCGTAGCCCGCAATCAGTACAAGCCGTTCCAGTACCCCTGGGCCTATGAATTCTGGAAGCGCCAGCAGCAGATCCACTGGCTGCCGGAAGAAGTGCCGTTGGGCGAAGATTGCCGCGATTGGGCGCAGAAGCTGTCTGATCACGAACGCAATTTGCTGACGCAGATTTTCCGCTTCTTCACACAGGCCGATGTCGAGGTGCAGAATTGCTACCACGAACATTAT
>CAJBSR010000414.1 GCA_903958285.1 uncultured Sphingomonadales bacterium | reverse complement strand
GACCGCGATCGGGCTGCAAGGCACCGACCGCTGGTATCTGTCGACCTAGGTCAGCCCGTCACCAGCAGCCCCGCCAACGCCGCGCTCATCAGATTGGCAAGGCTCCCCGCCAGCAACGCCTTCAGGCCGAGCCGCGCAATCACGGCGCGCTGATTGGGCGCTAACCCACCTGTCACCGCCATCTGGATCGCAATCGAACTGAAATTGGCAAAGCCACACAGTGCAAAGGTGACAATGGCCACCGTCGCGGGCGCCAGCGTTTCCTTCAACGGGCCAAGCTGCGTAAAGGCGACGAATTCATTGAGCACAAGCTTGGTGCCGAACAGGCCACCTGCCGTCATCGCGTCGTTTGCCGGCACATTGAGCATGTACATGACAGGCGCGAACACCGCGCCGACGATCTTCTGGAAGCTGAGGTCAGGATAGCCAACCCATGCGCCGACACCTGCGAGCAAGCCATTGGCGAGCGCCACAAGCGCCACGAACGCCAGCACCATGGCACCAACGGCCACGGCCAGACGCACGCCGGTCTGCGCGCCCTCTGCCGCCGCCATGATGATATTGGCCGGCTGCTCGTCTCCAAAGCGGATCGGGCCGTCAACGACCGGTTCCTTGCCCGCATCGGCAGGGTCATCCGGCTGCATGATTTTGGCCATGAGGATGCCGCCGGGCGCCGACATGAAGCTTGCAGCCAGCAGATAGGGCAGAAGCTCTGGCCCGAGCATCGATGCATAAGCCGCGAGGATTGTGCCCGCGACACCGGCCATGCCGACCGTCATGATCGTGAAAAGCTGTGCGGGCGTCATCGCCGACAGATAGGGCCGGATCACCAAAGGGGCTTCGCTTTGCCCGACAAAAATGTTCGCAGCAGCGCCCAGCGATTCCACTTTGCTGATGCCGGTAATCTTCTGAATGCCGCCGCCGAGCCATTTCACGACGAACTGCATCACGCCGAGATAATAGAGGATCGACACAAGGCTGGCGAAGAAGATGATGACGGGGAGTGCTGCAATGGCGAAGGAATATCCACCCAGTTCTGGCTTGGCGAGATTGCCGAACAGGAAATCGATGCCCGCCTGCGCATAGCCGAGCAGATTGCTGACGCCGTGCGACATCGCCTGAATAGCGACCTTGCCTGCATCAACATACAGCACGAGCACCGCAATTGCCGCCTGAAGCGCGAAGGCTGCGCTGACAACCCGCAGGCGGATCGCCTTTCGGTTCGATGAAAAGGCAAAGGCGATCAGCAGGATCAGGGCCATACCGGCCAGCCCGATCAGAATACGCTGCATCAAAGAAACTCCCCCCGGAAACGGGTCAACGGCCCGCCATCATTTAAACCTGTCTAGAGCGTAGCATCGTCCTCCGCCACCCCGTTTGCACCCGTTCAGGCGAAGTGAAACCCGTTGATGAGCGCAATACCGATGGCAATCAGAATCGCACTCGCGATCAGCGGAATGGCAGCGCGCGCACCTTCACGGACACCACCGAGCACCGGCACAAGAACCGCCTTCAATGCTGAGTTCACCAGAACCGGCAGTGCAAGAAGAGCGGCGAGCGATGACGTGTCGAGCAAGCCTTTTGGCAAATTGCTGGCCGTGACGATGGCCGCATCGACATCATAAAGGCCGGTCAGACCAATGAGGATGCTGACGCCTTGGCCACCATATTGGTCGATGGTCCAGCGCGAAAGGATGACGATGACCCCGACCAGCGTGGCAAATCCGATGGCAGGCCAAATATCAAAAGGGTTGCGACGCGCCGTCATCGCCTTGCTCGAACCACCACGCGCGCGCCAGTAAAGCAGCGCCGCGAAGAGCAGCGCCACAGCAATGGCAGGCCCCACCATCGCCAGAAAAGGCAGCAGCACGCCCGGGAGGAGGACTGCCACGAGAATAGAGATCCGGATCGGCATCATCGCTGTCGCAGCCGCAATCCCGGCCCGCAGTGGCAGCGGGTCTTCCTGGCTGCTGCGCAACCGGCGGGACAATTCTGCGGTCACGGCTGTCGAGGAATAGGTCGCTCCAATGGCTGCCGCAATGATCGTCCCTTGCGCATCGCCCACCCTTTTGGAGGCCCAATAGCCCGCAAAGGACAGCCCCGTCACAAACACCACGACAAGCCAAAGATTGCGCGGGTTGAGCGCGGCATAGGGACCGATATTCTTGTCCGGCAGCAAGGGCAGCACGACGAGCGTGATCGCGCCGTAGATGGCAACCGCACGAACATCCTCTGCACTCAGTGTCCGCAACCAGCTGTGCAGCTGTTCCCGCATAGAGAGGATCAGCGTCATGACGCCGCCTGCGACAATGGCCTCGCGCAGAAAGCCGGTCGTCATGGCAAGCCCAAGCATGACGGTGAGAATACTGACGACAACATTTGTGGCCGAAACGTTGTCGTCGGCTTCGGCAAGCCGCGCGCGGTGAGCGAGCAGGAGCGCCACGATGATGCCCCCAATGCCGATCAGGCCAAACCAGATCGAGACATTCAGCGCCAAAAGACCTGACAAGGCGCCGCCCAGCGCCAGCAGCGCATAGGTCCTTATCCCCGCAATCCGCCCGCCCGCATGTTCATCGCGCTGCCGCCAGCCCCGCTCCAACCCGATCAGAAGGCCGATGCCCACTGCCGCAAGGAGGCTGACCAGGTTGCTCAATAAGTGCGTCCGATAAGAATCCGTTCGACCGCAGGCGCGCCGGTGAAGAAGCAGGTGCCATCGACAGGGGCTGCCCCAAGCGGCGCGTTGCGCATCGTCAGCTTCAGGCCTTTGAGCGTCTCAACAATCTTGGTGAGCGCCTCGCCCGTCGGACGCGCCCATTGCACTTCGACCCAGCCAGCGAACTTCGCCTCATCGCCCTTAAAATGAGCAGCAAGGTCCGTCACGTCGCGGCGGATATTGGACTCCAAGCGATCATTGGCTTCGGTAAAGAGCGACTTTTCAATGTCGACGAGCGTGTCTGCCAAAGCCCCAACAAAGTCAGCGCGCGCAATGAAGGCAGAGTTGAGCTTGCCGTCATCCTTGTAAAGACGGTCGCGACGCACGACGGCGACATTGCCGCCCGCCACATCACGCGGGCCGACTTCAACAAGGATCGGCGCCCCTTTCTTCACCCAGGACCAACGCTTGGTCGCCGCCTTCGTTGCCTTGGTGTCGAGCAAGACGCGCACGGGCTCTCCAAAGGCGGAGAGCTTGCGCAGGTCGGCGGCGAGGCTGCGGCAGTAGTCGAGCACGGCTTCATCTTCATCATTGTCGCGCAACATCGGGATGATAACCACCTGCTGCGGCGCGATCTGCGGCGGGCAGCGCAGGCCATCATCATCGCCATGCGTCATGATGACGCCACCAATGAGCCGGGTGGAGACGCCCCAGCTCGTCGTGTGGCAGAACTGCTGGCCGCCCTCTTTGTCCTGATACCGGATCCCGGCAGACCCGGCGAAGCCGGTGCCGAGATAGTGCGAGGTTCCCGCTTGCAGCGCCTTGCCGTCCTGCATCATCGCTTCAATCGAATAGGTCGCAACAGCACCGGGGAAGCGTTCATTCTCAGGCTTTTCACCCGCAATCACGGGCATTGCGAGCGGGCCCTGCGCAAAAGCGCGGTACATTTCGAGCGCGCGCAGGGTTTCGGCCATCGCGTCGTCGCGGTCGGCATGGGCGGTATGCCCTTCCTGCCAGAGGAATTCTGACGTGCGCAGGAACATGCGCGTGCGCATTTCCCAGCGGACAACATTGGCCCATTGGTTCACCATCAAAGGCAAATCACGCCAACTTTGCACCCAGCGGCTCATGGCTGCGCCAATCACCGTTTCCGATGTTGGACGAACGACAAGTGGCTCTTCCAGTTTTGAACCTGGGTCGGGAACCAGCTTGCCATTGCCGTCGCTGATAAGGCGATGGTGCGTGACTACTGCCATTTCTTTAGCAAAGCCCTCGACATGGTCCGCCTCTTTTTCGAAGAAGGACAATGGGATGAACAATGGAAAGTAGCAGTTTTCAACGCCAGCAGCTTTGATTTCCGCATCCATCAGCTTCTGGATGCGTTCCCACATCCCATAGCCCCAGGGCCGAATGACCATGCAGCCACGCACGCCTGACTCTTCGGCCAAATCGGCTTCAGAGATGACTTCTTGATACCAGCCCGCGAAGTTTTGGGCGCGCGTAACGTTTAATGCATTTTTTATCAAAATCTTACCTGCTATTATACGTGAGGTTATAAAGCTTTGTCAGTCGCCATCTTGTCGATCTTGGCCTGTAGCGCAGCGATTTGTTGCTTAAGGTCAGCAATGCTGTCCTCGTGCTCGCTTTTTTTGCCGCTT
>CAJBSR010000413.1 GCA_903958285.1 uncultured Sphingomonadales bacterium | reverse complement strand
GGAGATGTTGACGATCGAGCCGGAGCCTTGCGCCTTCATCGTCGGGATCACCGCCTGTGCCATCCTGAGGCCACCGACGGCGATCACATCCAGCGCGCTCGACAATTGGTCAATCGAATGCGCGTCGAGGTTCGACCAATCAGGGTGGTAATAAGCGGAATGGACCATGCCGTCGATGCGGCCCCATTGGTCGAGCGCGGCCTTGGCAAGGGCGTTGCAGTCTTCGGTTTTGGAGACGTCGCATTTGGCGGCAATGGCCTCGCCACCCTTGGCCTTGATGTCGGCGACAATCGCTTCAATCGCGTCCACCGAGCGGGCGGACACAACAACCTTTGCGCCTTCTGCGGCGGCACCGCGGCACATGGCCTGCCCCATGCCGGGGCCAGCGCCTGTGATGATGACGACTTTGTCCTTCAGGATCATGATGCTCTCCTTTGTTCTTCTTGGTCTCAGATTTTATAGGCGTCGTGGTAAAATGCGAAATCGGCGGCAATGCCCTCCGGGGACAGGCCAAACTCTTCAGCCGAATATTTATGCTTGGGTCGCGCATCCCGCGCATTGGCAGCGATGCAGGCTTCGAGTGCGGCTATGTCCACTGGCAGGCCAATGGCCTCCAGCACGCGGGCCGCGGTGCCGATGGGGTCGTTTACCGTGTCTTCATAGCGGACATCGACAATCCGCCCTTCGGGCAGGGTCTTGCGCAGCTCCATGAGGCGTTCCAACCCGGTCTTGAAGCGCCGCGTCCAATGCGCGCCTTGGACTTCCTTGCGGTAGGTGGTGGAGCTGTTGACGCTCATCGATGCGCACATGCTGCAATAGCTGGGCAGCACCTGCGCGACATTGCGGTGCGTCATGACGAGCGGAACATCCGGGAAGACCTTCAACAGCCCGTTCATCCCGCCGAGCAGATGGTGCGGTGTCTTCAACACCCACTTTTTGCCCCGCCGCGATGGCATCTGATGCTGGAGCGCCTTCATGAACAGCAGCAGGTCGCTATAGGCAGGTTCATGGTCCTGATCCGCCTGCCAATATCCGTAAGAATGGATGGGCATCATCGAGTCAAAGGTGGTCGACAAGAACGTCCGGTCGAGCAAGATGACTTCCTCCGCCACAACTTCGGCCTCAATCGGGTCGATGCTCTCAAAGTCCGGCCAGTCGCGCAGCAATTGGTCCACGATCTGATGCGCCATGGCGATACGCGGCGAGGGGGCACCGGGCGCTTCGCCGTCAAAGGGCAGGGGGAAGGTCGTTTCCCACCAGAAAAAGGACGTCGCGGTCGGCACGGAGGAGAGCAGCCGGTGCATGACGGTGGACCCGGTGCGCGGCAGGCCGATAATCGCGCAGGCGACGTCGATCTGTTCGTCCAACGCCTCAGGGTGGTCCTTGAAATATTGGATGAGCTTCAGTCGGTCAGACAAGGCGCTCTGGATGCGGTAACCCGCACCCGCATCAGGGGCGACCAGCCCCGCCTCGGCATTGACGCAATCAACAAGCTTGGAGAGAGGCGCTAGGAACCAGTCGTCGCCAAAGTCCTGAAGGCCGGTTGCAGCCTGCGCCTGCGCCATCAACCCGGAAACGCTCAATGCTGCACCCAATGTCACTCTCCCTAAAAAGCTTATCTGCCAAGGCCTGCCAGCAGCGGCATCTGCCATGACGGATCAAAGCGGTTGGCGCGGCCATGGACGGCGTCGCTGCCCATCAGGGCAAAGCTCTCTTCATCCACCGGCGTGATGCGGCCATGATCGAACACAAGCGAGCGGTGGCTAAACTTCCACACGCCGTCGCGCCGCTGATATGTGTCGAGGTAGCGGCCCCAGACCGTGAACTCCTTGCGTTCCGGCGGGTGTGTGCGGTGAAAGGCCGTCACCTGATGCTCCCCCTCCGCAGTGTCACCGTCGATCGCAAACAGGCTATTGCTGATGCTGTGGATCGTCGCTTCCCACTGCGCCATCATGTCGGGCAACCAGCGGACGAAATCATCCGGCCCGCCACAAAACATAGCGCCATGATCGTCAATCGCGTCGTCATGATAGAGCGAGCGGACGAGGGCAAAGTCCCGCCGGTCAATGCCGCGACAATAGCGCATGACAAGATCGGTAAGCGCGATCCTGTCGAGGAGCGCGCGATCCTTCACCCCTGCGCCGCTTTCCGACCGGCCTGACGCCCGAAGAAAGTGCAATCGGCCAGGCTCATGCCAGAGCTATAGCCATGGCCCCAAGCGGGGAGCCCGCTGGTGCAGCGACCTGCCGCAAACAAGCCAGGGATGGGGGCACCCGCGCGATCCAGCACTTCACCGTCAGTCGAGGTCTTGAGACCCCCGAGCGTGAAGAAGCTGAAATAGCTGTTCTGGAAATGCAGCTCGAGCGCGACAAATGGCCCCTGATCCAGCGGCGTCAGAATAGGCTGCTGCTTGTCGAACAGCGGATCGCGGCCTGCGCGGGCATGTTCGTTGTAGAAGGCCATGGTGCGCGACAGCGTACCTTCCGGCATCTCCAGTTCGCGCTCGACCTCTTCCCAGTCATTGCCGGTTCCGGCAATCGTCATGCGGGCGAATTCTGGCGGCTGCTCAAAATGCGCGCTGTCGAGCAACAGGTAAACGCGGTCGCCGGGTTGATCGACGGCCGTGCGGGACACGCGGCCATGATAGCAGTCTTCATTGATGAAGCGCTGGCCCTGAATGTTGACGAAAACGCCCTTTGCGTGGCTTTCCGGGATGGTCCAGGGGCAGGTCGTGAAGAACTGTTCCATGTGGATCGCATCGCCGCCGACGCTCAGGCCAAGGTTGATGCCGGTGCCGTCGTCCTTGTCGCCAATGGGGTCGTTGATCTTGAACGTGTCAGGGCAGTATTTGCGCCGCATCTCTTCATTCATCACGAAGCCGCCGGTGGCCAGAACAACGCCTTTGCGCGCTTTGACGAACACAGGCCTGTTGTCGATGCGGAAGATGGCGCCGACGATTTTGTCTGCGTCTTTGATCAGGGCCATGGCCCGCGCATCGACAATCACATCGACACCCAGATCACGCGCTTTTGCTTCGAGAATGTCGACAAGCGGACGTCCGCCACCCCAGCCCATATGCTGGATGACATGACCGCGCGGGGCGGGCTTTGCTGATTTGTAGAAGGGGGCCGCCGCCTCACTACCGGACCAGATGAGCGTCGTATCATCCATCGGTTCGATGATTTTGCCGGCCATGTAATTCCCGCGATAGGGCACGCCCTGCGCCTTCAACCAATTGAAGTGGTTGACGGCTTCCTGTGCGTAGAGATTACATTTTGCCTCATCAGCGCAGGGGCCACCTGCCATCTTCAGATAGGCGGCAAAATCTTCAGTGGAGTCTTCAAATCCCGCTGCACGCTGGACTTCGGTTCCACCGTTTCCGCCGAGATAGATTTCCCCGCCGGATAGGCCAGATGCGCCGCCGCTGCCCGAATTGCGCTCAAACAGCTTTACGTCAGCGCCTGACTGCTTGGCTTCAATGGCGGCACAGGCACCCGTGGCGCCGAAGCCGATGATGACGATATCGGTTTCCATGTCCCATGCCGCGACGTCCGCCGCAGAATAGGGGGTGTGCAGCGAAATATCAGCCATTGCGCGCCTTCAGCATATCCAGGGCAACGTCGACGATCATGTCTTCTTGCCCGCCGACCATCTTGCGACGGCCGAGTTCAACGAGGATTTCGCGGGTGTCGAGGCCATAATCATTGGCGGCCTTTTCGGCATGGCGCAGGAAGCTGGAGTAAACCCCCGCATAGCCGAGCGCGAGCGTTTCCCGGTCCACGCGGACGGGGCGATCCTGGAGCGGGCGGACAAGGTCTTCGGCGGCATCCATGAGCGCCATGACGTTGCAGCCATGGTTCCAGCCCTTGCGGTCAGCCGCGGCGATGAAGACTTCGAGCGGCGCATTACCAGCGCCTGCGCCCATGCCAGCAAGGCTGGCATCAATCCGGACGGCCCCACATTGCGCGGCGACAATGGAGTTCGCGGTGCCGAGCGAGAGGTTGTGGTGCGCGTGCATGCCGCGCTGTGTTTCGGGCTTCAGGACACGGTCATAGGCTTCAAACCGGTCGCGCACGCCGTCCATATCGAGCGCGCCGCCGCTGTCCGTCACATAGACGCATTGGGCGCCATAGCTTTCCAGGAGCAGCGCTTGTTGGGCGAGCTGTTCTGGCGCGATCATGTGGCTCATCATCAGGAAGCCGGCGACATCCATGCCCAGATCGCGCGCAATACCGATATGCTGTTTCGACACATCAGCTTCGGTGCAGTGCGTCGCCACGCGGACGGATCGGACACCGAGATCATAGGCGCGGCGCAATTCCTCAACGGTGCCCACGCCGGGCAAGATCAGCGTGGTCAGGATCGATTTGGTCAAGACGTCAGCCACGGCCTCTAGCCATTCCCAATCGGTGTGCGCGCCAAAGCCATAGTTGAAGCTGGCGCCTGACAGGCCGTCGCCATGGGCGACTTCGATGGCATCCACGCCCGCATCGTCGAGTGCCTTGGCAATCGCACGGACATGGTCGATCCCATACATATGCTTGATGGCGTGCATGCCGTCACGCAGGGTCACATCCTGAATGTAGATCTTGTGGCCGGCTTCAACGTCAAAAGTGCTGGTCATGCCGCCATCCTCTTGGCTGCGAGCAACTCTCCGGTTGCCTTGGCTGCTGCGGTCATAATGTCGAGATTGCCGGAATAGCTGGGCAGATAGTCGCCTGCGCCTTCCACTTCGAGCATGATCATCGATTTGATGCCGGTGAAGTCACCCATGCCGGGGATCTTCAGGCGGTTGTTATCGCCATAGCGTTCAAACTGAACTTCCTGCTTCAGGCGATAGCCGGGGACGTATTTCTGCACCTCGGCGACCATCTCTGCGACTGAGCGGCGGATCGCATCTTCATCGCCACCATCTGATAGTGTGAAGACAGTGTCGCGCATGATCATGGGCGGTTCAGCTGGGTTGAGGATGATGATGGCCTTGCCCTTGGTCGCGCCACCGACAACTTCGATGGCGCGCGCGGTGGTGCGGGTGAACTCGTCAATGTTGGCGCGGGTGCCAGGGCCTGCCGAGCGCGACGAAACGGACGCGACGATTTCGGCATAATGGACGACGCTTGAGACGCGCGCGACGGCGGCGACCATCGGGATCGTCGCCTGACCTCCGCACGTCACCATGTTCACATTGGGCTGGTCCAGATGCTGTGTCATGTTCACTGCAGGCACAGTGAAGGGGCCGATGGCGGCAGGCGTCAGATCCACAACCTGAATGCCATCACCGCGCAGAGCATCGTCATGCATTTTGTGGGCGTAGGCGGAGGTGGCATCAAAGGCGATGCCGATTTCCGGATAGCAGGCGAGCTTCTTCAGACCTTCAATGCCCTCGTGCGTTGTCGCAATGCCGTGCTCGCGTGCCATGGCGAGGCCTTCGCTGTTCGGGTCGATCCCCACGACAGCGGCCAGTTCCATGTTCTGCGGATATTTGATCATCTTCATCATCAGGTCGGTTCCAATGTTACCCGACCCGATAATGGCTGCCTTGACGCGCGCCATGTTCTCTCCCTTGGCCTTAAACGAATTTGGCCGTGCAACTTCCGACGCCGTGCAGCGTCATTTCAAAAACATCACCCTTCACCGCATCGGCGAGGGGCACAAGCGAGCCGGACAAGATGATGTCCCCGGCATCGAGCGTGACGCCGAACGCGCCCAGCGTGTTCGCGAGCCAGGCAACGGCGGCGGCAGGGGAGCCCTGCACCGCAGCGCCATAGCCTTCGGACAAAGGCGCACCATTCTTGGTGACGGTTACATGCAGGCTAGGCAGGTCGAGCGTGCGCGGGTCCGCGCGGGCCTCACCCAGAATGAAGACGCCACAGGAGGCGTTGTCGGAAACGGTGTCGACAATGCCGATCTTCCAGTCGGTGATCCGGCTGTCCACAATCTCAAAACAGGGTGCAATGCTCTCTGTCGCGGCGATCACATCTTCTGCTGTGATGCCCGGTCCGTTCAGACTGTCTTTCAGAATGAAGGCAATCTCAGCCTCTGCACGCGGCGCGATGAGTGCTTTGGCATCCACATCGATGTCGCCTTCAATGTGCATCCAGTCGGTCAGGAAGCCAAAGTCCGGCTGATGCACGCCCAGCATGTCCTGCACGGCCTTTGAAGTGACGCCGATCTTCTTGCCGACGACCTTTTCACCATCCTTGCGGCGGCGGGACAGGAAATCGAGGCTGATGGCGTATGCGTCTTCAACGGTCAGCGAAGGGTCACGTGCGATGAGCGGCGGAACCGTCCGGCGATCCCGCAAGGCGGCATAAAGCTCTGCCCCGTATTGTTCAGCCTTGTTCATTCAGGAAGTCGATCGAATAACGGTTGAATTCCGAGGCACGCTCCACCTGAACCCAGTGACCCGTGCGGTTGAAGGTCATTGCCCGCGCATTGTCGCATTTGTCGAGGAAGAGGCGGGCGTGTGCCTCGGGGCAGAACTCGTCGTTGAGGCCCCACATGACAAAGATTGGCTGCTTCAACTCGCCAAGGCGTGGGCTGAGATCCGGCGTTCGCATCCGCACTAACACGTCCTTGGGCTGTGTCCGGGCAACGGCGTAGCGCTCTTCGACCAGCGCATCGGGAATGTTGGGCACAAAGTCTGGATGGACGAGGTTGCTCACCAGCCGCTTCTGTTCGGCTAGGTTGAAATCATCACTGCCAAAGCTGGAGACCATCTTGGAGATGCCGGGCATCACGAAGTAGCTTTCGCGCTCGGCGACGCAGCCTGCGGCCATGAGGATAAGCTTGTCGGCAAACTCAGGATGATCGAGCGTCATCTGAATGGCGATGCCGCCACCCAGCGAGTTACCCACGAGCGACGCCCGCTCCACGCCGTGTTGACGCAAGGCGTCATAGACCGTGTCGGTGAACAGCTGGAGCGTGTAGTCCAAACCTTCCGGCTTGGAGGACGCGCCATAGCCGATCAGGTCCGGCAGGATGACGCGGAAGCCAGCCTCAACGAACGCATCGATATTCTGACGGAAATTGGAGGCACCCGATGCACCGGGCCCACTGCCGTGGAGAAAAACCACGGCAGGACCTGCACCGGCTTCTGCGATGTGAATGTCATATCCACCGGCGACGGCATAGGTCGCCGTCTTGAGGTCTGCCATGGTTCGTCTGCCTTAGAGGAACATGAAGCTGGGCGGTTGGCCCTGCATCGTGCCGATGACGTCTGATGTCCGGTTGCCCGGATCGTTGGCAACGTGCGCACGGCCGGCGTGGATGTCGAGCCAAGGCTGGAGAATCTCACTCGACATATAGATGGCGCGGCCACCGAGTAGCTGGACGATTTCATCGACCAGATCCGCGATCCGACGCACCACGGTCGACGAGTTGTAGGTGAACAGGGCCCGCTTTTCCATCGGGATGGGCTCACCGCGACCGGCAAGCTCCATAAGTTCTTCAAAGGTGACCCGCAGTGTCAGTTCCATTTCCAGAACCTGCGCATGTGCCTTTGCGATGGCTGCGTGCAGAACGGGGTCTGCTTTGGATGCTTTGCCAGTGTTCGTGGACACCCGATCATTCATGATGTTGATCGCCGCGTTGATGGCAGCGCGTGCGCCACCAAATGCCGCAGTTGAAACGGAGCGGGTGAAGACCTGCGCCCACGGCAGGTTGTACAAAGGCCCGTCATTCACTTCCTGGCCCGGATTCTGGCAGAGGAAGCCATCGACGGAACGATGCGTCCGATAATCCGGCACGAAGGCGCGGTCTACAACGACGTCAAAGCTCCCTGTGCCCTGCAGGCCAAAGGTATCCCATGTGCCTTCGATGATTTCATAATCACTACGCGGCAGCAGGAAGGTCCGCATATCTGGCGCGCCGCCTTCTTCAGCCGGCGGGATCATCGCGCCGAGCAGGACCCAGCCGCAGTGCGTTGACCCTGTCGAAAATCCCCAACGACCGGAGAGGTAAAAGCCACCCTCGGTATGCTCCACCTTGCCAACGGGCTGATATGTTGATGCGACGAGCATCGAGCTATCGTCACCCCAGACTTCGCGCTGGGCCTGATCGTGGAAGAGGGCGAGCTCATAGGGGTGGCAGCCGACAACGCCGTACATCCAACCTGTCGACATGCAGCCTTCGGCGAGAAGCTTCTGGACGTCGAAGAAGACATTCGGGTGCATTTCATAGCCGCCCCAGCGCTTTGGCTGGAGAATGCGGAAGAAGCCTGCCTCCTTCATTTCGGCGATCGTTTCCACCGAAACGTTGAAATTTTTGACGCATTGCCGCGCCCGGGATTTCAGTGTCGGGATCATCGCACGGGCGCGATCGACCAACTCTTGTGGCGATGGGACAGGTCCTGCTTGGGTCTTTAGTGAAACGACGCTGGCCATCGCGAGCCTCCTCTTCCTGATATAGTCCCGACTCGCTTCGTGAGCGATAAGGGCATTCGTAATTTTTTTTGTCATTGAATACGCAAATCGTCAATTGAAAACGGGTGAACCATGCTTTAATGCGTAATTTATTGGCAGGTACTCCGCGATT
>CAJBSR010000412.1 GCA_903958285.1 uncultured Sphingomonadales bacterium | reverse complement strand
CGGAAATCGGTCGCGACCTGATCGTTGCGGGACCGCGCCGTATGCAAGCGACCCGCCGTTGGGCCGATCAGCGCTGCCAGCCGCGCTTCCGTCGCCATGTGAATGTCTTCGAGCGCCAGATCGACCGGCACGCCATTGGCTTCATACTCTGCCGCAATGGTGTCGAGACCGTTGGAAATCGTCGTCGCATCGTCCGCCGTCACAATCCCCTGCGCGGCCAGCATCGCGACATGCGCCTTCGACGCGCGAATGTCCTGCTGCCACAACCGCTTGTCGAACGGGATGGAGGCGTTTATCTCACGCATGACGGCGGCCGGACCCTCGGCAAAACGCCCGCCCCACATGGAATTGGAGTCTGACTTGCGGCTGCTAATCTTACCTGTCCTTATGTTGGGCCTGACTGTTGCGGGTTGCGATAAGCAATCCGACCCCAAGCCGCAAGGCGGGGACACGCAATCATCGCCTGCACAGCCCAAAGCAGCGCTTTCCAAAGGGGAAGAGTTGACCGGCACGATTGATCGCAGCCACAAGGGCGAGGCGATGCCCGACGTGTCGTTCGAAGCGCCCGATGGCGCGACAGTGAAGCTGGCGGCGTTCAAGGGCCAGCCTGTCCTCGTCAATGTCTGGGCGACATGGTGCGGTCCGTGCATCGCAGAGATGCCGACCATTGAGAAACTGGCAGCGCGCGAAGCCGGGCGGTTGCAGGTGCTGGCGGTCAGCCAGGATATGAAGGGCCGCCCCGCTGTTGAGAAATGGTGGAACACCCAAGGCTTCAAGACGCTCCAGCCCTATGTCGATAAGAAAGCGGACCTCGGCTTTGCGCTGGGTGGCGGCGCGCTGCCGACGACGATCCTTTACGATAAGGATGGCAAGGAAATCTGGCGCATGGTCGGCGGGGCGGAATGGGACAATGACGCGTCTAAAAAGCTGATCGAAGAGGCGTTTGGGGCGTAGCTTGGCACAAGTCCAACTGATCGGCCTGCCGACTGACTCCCATTCGTCCTTCTTGCGTGGCCCGGCACAAGCGCCAGACCTTATCCGCGCGGCTCTGCGCTCCGACCACAGCAATATGGCGGCCGAAAACGGGCGGGAGCTTGGCAGCGATATTTCCTTCGACGATCTGGGCGATCTGCTGCTGACCGAAGGCCCGGGCGATTTCGAGATGATCCGCGCGGCGGCAGAAAACGCGGCGCAGTCGGGTGCGACGCCAATCTTCCTCGGTGGCGATCATATGGTCACCAACCCCATCGTGCAGGGGCTGGCCGCTGTGCACGGGCCAGTCAACATCCTGCATTTCGACGCGCATCCCGACACCTATGACGACTTTGAGGGCGACCCGCTGAGCCATGCATCGCCCTTCGCGCGGATCATGGAAGGCGGCCATGCGCGTCGCCTCGTTCAGGTAGGCTTGCGCACCGTCAACGCGCATTGCCGCGAGCAGGCGAGGCGCTTTGGCGCGGAGATGGTGGAGATGCGCGACTTCGCGGCAGGCAGTGTGCCGATCCCGGAGGCGCCGCTCTATGTGAGCCTCGATCTTGATGCGCTAGACCCTGCCTTCGCGCCCGGCGTGTCCCACCATGAGCCCGGCGGGCTTTCGGTTCGGGATGTCCTCAACGTGCTCCACCGGATCAACGCCCCGATTATCGGCGCAGATATCGTGGAATATAATCCCACGCGGGATATCAACGGGATGACGGCTGTTGTAGCGGCGAAGTTTCTGAAGGAACTGGCAGGGCTGGCGGGTTAGGCCCGCAACCGCTCCACACTGACACTTTTCGGCGTCACGCCAAGCTCTGCTATCCCCTCCGGCCATTCGCCGCCCGTCACCAGCGCCGCCGCCAGCGCCGACATGGCGGGCGAGGTTTGCAAGCCAAAGCCGCCTTGTCCGGCCAGCCAGAAGAAGCCCGGCGCATCGGGGGCGAAGCCTGCTACGGGCATCCTGTCCTTCACGAAGGAGCGCAGGCCCGCCCAGCGGCCGGTGATGCGTGGGACGGGCATCGTCGTGAACTGTTCGACGCGCCATGCGGCGAGGGCCTGATCATATTCCTCGGCCTGTGCATCGCACGGTTCGCTGTCGGTCTCGTCATTGGGGCAGGCGAGCAGGCGGTTGCCCTGCGGCAATATGTAGAAGACGTCGCCCGGCGTCTTGATGAACGGCCAGTCGCGCACGTCGGTGCCTTCGGGTGGATCAAAGACGATGATCGTGCGGCGTTTGGGGCTCAGGCCGATAGGCTGGACGCCGGCAAGGCCCGCAATCCTGTCCGCCCAGGAACCGGCGGCGTTGACGATGACGGGCGCAGTGTAGCTGTCACCCGCCTCGGTGGTCGCGGTCCAGTCGCTGCCTTGTCGGGTGAGGGTGGCGACGCGGTGGCGGACAAGGACGGTGCCATGGCTGCGCGCTTTACGCGCAAACCCTTGCAACAGCGCATCGGCTTCAAGGCTGCGGCCGCCATGGTCGACAAGCCCTGCGACGATAGCGTCGTCGCCGAATTTCAGCAGCGGACAAAACGCGCGCATCTTGGCCTCATCCGCATCCTCGACCGTATCGGTGAAGCGCCGCATCTCGGTACCGAGGGCGTCCAGTTCTGGAAGCATTTCCTGCGTGGCGATGAACAATGCAGGCTTGGGCGTCGCGAGGGGGACGTCTGTGAAACCTTCGGGCGGGGCATCAAAGAAGGGGCGGCTCCACGCCGTCAGCCCGCGCACCAAAGGGTTGCCGAGGCCGAAGTGGTAGAAGGCCGCACTTCGGCCAGAACTGTGGTAGCCGACCGCTTCTTCCGCCTCCAGCACGACAACCTTGCCATGCTCAGCGAGGCGGGCGGCGACGGATAGCCCCGCAATGCCGCCGCCGATGACGATGAAGTCGGCTGTGTTGGTCATTCCATCAATCGCGCAGGAGCTCGTTGATGGCTGTCTTCGCCCGCGTCTGCGCATCAACGCGCTTCACAATGACGGCGCAGGACAGGCTCGGGCCGGGGGTGCCGTCTGGCAACGGCTTGCCGGGCAGGGCGCCGGGGACGACGACCGAGTAAGACGGCACGCGGCCGACGAAAATCTCGCCCGTCGCGCGGTCGATGATCTTCGAGGTGGAGGAGAGGAACACGCCCATCGCGAGCACCGCACCTTCTTCCACAACAACGCCTTCGACGACTTCCGAACGTGCGCCGATGAAGCAATTGTCTTCGATGATGACAGGGCCTGCCTGAAGCGGCTCAAGCACGCCGCCAATGCCGACGCCGCCCGAGAGGTGGACGTTCTTGCCGATCTGCGCGCAGCTGCCGACGGTGGCCCAGGTGTCGACCATCGTGCCTTCGCCCACGGACGCGCCAAGGTTCACAAAGCTTGGCATCAGGACAACATTCTTGCCGATATGCGCGCCGCGCCGAACGATGGAGCCGGGCACGGCGCGGAAGCCAGCCTCACGGAAGCGGTTCTCATCCCAGCCTTCAAACTTGGACGGCACCTTGTCCCACCAATGCGCGCCGCCGGGGCCGCCGGGGATGGCTTCCATATCGTTGATGCGGAAGGACAGGAGCACGGCCTTTTTCAGCCACTGGTTGACCTGCCAATGGCCATCGACCTTTTCAGCCACGCGGCGTTCGCCGCTATCGAGCAGCTCAAGCGCGGCAGTAACGGCATCGCGCGCGTCGCCGGTGGTTGCGGGTGAGAGGGTGTCGCGGGCGTCCCAAAGTGCTTCGATGGTCTGTTCAAGCGTGGTCATGCGTTGTCCTGTAATGAAAGCCCGGAAAGCCAGGCGGTGATCTCATGGGTTTCATGGTCAATGAAAGACGGGCAGGCCTCGCCATTGGCCTGTTCGGAGCCGTTATTGACCCAAAGCGTCGTCATGCCAATGTCCTTGGCGGGCTTCAAATTGCGGGCCATGTCCTCGGCGAAAAGCGCGGTTGTGGGCGTCACACCCCAAGCTTTGCAAAAGCCCGCATAGGCATCGGGATGCGGTTTGGGCTGATAGTCCATCATGTGAATATCGTGGACCGCCTCGAAGCAGTCTTCGAGTCCCAAGGCGCTCAGAACGCGCTCCGCATAAGGCACATCGCCATTGGTGAAGACCAGACGGCGCCCCGGCAGCGCCATCAGCGCGTCTTTCAAATCCGGATTGGCGGACACGCGGTCCATCTCGATATCATGGACGAAGTCCAAAAAATGGTGCGGGTCTGTGCCATGCTGGGACATCAGGCCAGACAACGTCGTGCCATGATCGCGGAAATACTGCTTTTGGATCCGGTGTGCTTCGGTCGCATCGACGCTGAACAGGTTGCGCAGATAGGCGTTCATACGCGCGTCAATCAACGCAAAAAGGTCGCAGGACGCTGGGTAAAGCGTGTTGTCGAGATCGAAGATCCAAGTGTCGATGTGGTGCAGCGCAGGCGTCATGACCCGCCCATAGTCACAAGACCTGCAAACTTAAAGCACCTGCCGCCGTTAACGCACTTATGGTCTGTAATTACCTCCATAATGGCGGCATTGTTAATGCGCTGTTAGCCGAGGAGCGACCTAATTTCGGCAACGTCCGGTGGGGTTTTGAATGAGCAGGAAGAGCGTACTTGCCTTTGGCACGGTGATGATTTTGGCGCCCGTTTTGACCGCCTGTGGCGGAGGCAGCGGTGCCGCCAGCGGTCCACAGACGCCGAGTGCCGTCGCTGTGCCACCGCCGCCCGCGCCACCACCGCCGCCGCCTGCACATGTGGACTACAATACGCCGGAATATCAGCGTTCCAACGCGGCGACCAAAATCAGCGCGATTACGGCCTATACCGCTGGTGCAACGGGGCAGGGCATTACGGCTGCCGTCATTGATAGCGGTGTGAACCCCAGTCTGCCCGAGTTTGCGGGGAAGATCAGCGCAGCGTCCCGCGATGTGGCGGGCAATCGTGGCATGGGCGACGAAGATGGGCATGGAACGTCGGTGGCCGCCGTTCTGCTTGGCGCCAAGAATGATTCTGACACGCACGGTGTGGCGTTCAATGCGACACTGTTGGCCTTGCGGACCGATACGCCCGGGAGTTGCGCGAATACGGCGCCGGATGGAGGTTGCAGTCATAACGATATGGCCATCGCCACCGCGCTCGACATTGCCGTGTCCAACGGCGCGAAAGTGGTCAATATGTCGCTGGGCGGCGCTGGCCCCAACTCTACCCTGCGTGCAGCGATGGGGCGTGCGACGGCGGCCGGCACCATCCTTGTCATTTCTGCGGGCAATGATGGCCTCGCCAACCCCGATGCCTTCGCCTTGATTGCCAATGATGCCGTGGCGCGCAACCTCATCATCGTGGCAGGCGGGGTGGATGACGCCAATGCGATCTCTGTGTTCTCAACCGGGGGCAGCAATCAGGCTGGATCGACGGCGAGCCGCTATGTCGTGGCGCTCGCCAACCGGGTGCGGACGATCAACGAAACGGGTGCGGCCATTTTGGCCAGTGGCACGTCTTATGCAGCCCCTGCCGTGTCCGGCGCCATTGCGCTGCTGGCACAGGCGTTTCCAAATCTGACAAGCGCACAGATTGTGGACCTGCTTCTGTCTTCCGCGCGGGATTTGGGGGCTGCCGGTGTCGACCCTGTCTATGGTCGCGGCTTGGTTGATCTGGCGTCTGCCTTTGCCGCGCGCGGGGCGACGTCTGTTGCGGGAACCACCGTGCCGGTGTCGATGACAGACAATGGCACGCTGTCTGCGCCGATGGGGGATGCTGCGCTCACCGGCCTCTCGACCGTGTTTCAGGATGCTTATGGCCGTGCCTATCAGGCGGACTTGGAAGGCACGTTTATGCGCAGCTTTTCTGGAGGTCGCCTTTGGTCCTCGCTCAATGCGGATGGCCGGACGGCGGGCGTCGGCTATGGCATGACGGGTGTGGCCCTTTCGGTGACGGGCGCTGTCCGCACCGGTCAGGTCGGGCCGCTGGCGATGACCGAACAGGATCAGCGCTTTGCCCGCCTTATGGCCGGGTGGGTGGTCTCCCGCCTGTCACGCGACACCCACTTTGCGGCGGGCTTTTCGCGCAGCAGCGGCGCGCTGATCGACCAGATGGCGCTCAACAAAGCGTCGCAATTTCTTATCGCTGAAGAGGCGGGGTCCAGTTTCGGTTTTCGCAGCACGCCGGTCTATGCCGGTGCCATCCGGCAGCAGTTTGGTCGCTGGGGTCTCTCGGTCGGGTGGGATCGCGGGGAGGCGTTGATATGGTCTAAGGGGCTACGGCACCGTTATGACCGGATGCCCTACACATCTGCCTCGATATCCTTGGACCGCAGGTTCGGCCCGCTTTCACTGGGCGTGAAAGGTCAACAACTGTCGGAAAGGGAGACCGTCCTTGGCGCCCGCTTCGGTGCCATGTTTGGCGCGCCGGGTTCTGTCACCCGGCAGATCTCTGTCGATGGTGTTTTGGCAGCACAAGATGGCTGGGCAGTGCGCGGCCGTTGGCAGCAAGGCTGGACGCGGATCGGCGCGGGCGGGGTTCGCCCCGCCGCTGATCATCTCGTCTCCACAGCTTGGTCTTTTGATGTGACGCGGGAAGACATGTTCCTGAGCAAAGACAGCTTCGGCCTGCGGCTGGCCCAACCGGTCCGTGTTGCTTCGGGCGGATTGACCGCTGAACTTCCCGTGGCGTGGGACTATGCGACGTCCAGCGCTCAAATGGCGACGCGCCGCATCAACCTTGCGCCATCGGGGCGGGAGATTGATGCCGAGGCGATTTATGCGGTCCCCCTATGGGCAGGCTCGCTGTCGACGTCGATCTACTGGCGTAAAGACCCCGGCCACTTTGCCGCTGCGCCAGATGATGCCGGTGCAGCGCTTCGGTTTGGTATGGCGTTCTGACCTTTTGGGGCTGAGGTTTGCCGTTGTTCGATGTTTGACATCGCCCGCCGGAAACCCTATGAAAACGCCACTACCTTGATCGACCGGGAAATGATGTGCCGTTGCGCAGTGCATCGAACGTATAGATCGACTGAGGTTTCAAGACGCTGAAAGCTGCAGTTTTCCTCGCGGAAACTCGCGGCTTTTTGTGTTTTGTCGCGCCCCGCATTTAAGACGTAAAAGGCGAGAAAATCCACATGGCGAAGCAAGCAGCGAAGGCAGACGTGACAGTCGCGATTGCCAAGAAGCGCATCCGCAAAATGTTCGGCAACATTCACGAAGTGGCAGAAATGCCCGACCTGATTCAGGTTCAGCGCGAATCGTACGAGCAGTTTTTGCGGTCGGATCCCTCGATCGGATATGTGTCCGGTCTCGAAAAGACGCTGCGCAGCGTTTTCCCGATCCGTGACTTTGCCGGCACGGCTGAGCTCGATTTCGTCACCTACGAACTGGAAGACCCCAAGTTCGACGTGGAAGAATGCCGCCAGCGCGGGATCACTTATGCTGCGCCGATGAAGGTCACACTCCGTCTGATCGTGTTTGAAGTCGACACCGAAACGGAAACCCGCTCGGTCCTCGATATCAAGGAGCAGGACGTTTACATGGGCGACATGCCGCTCATGACTGAGAACGGCACCTTCTTCGTCAACGGCACAGAACGCGTTATCGTGTCGCAGATGCACCGCTCGCCTGGTGTTCTGTTTGACCATGACCGTGGCAAGACCCACTCGTCGGGCAAGTATCTCTTCGCTGCCCGCGTCATTCCGTATCGCGGTTCCTGGCTCGATTTTGAATTTGACGCCAAGGACGTCGTCAACGTTCGTATTGACCGCAAGCGTAAGCTGCCGGTCACATCGTTGCTGTTGGCGCTCGGCCTGACGCCAGAAGAAATTCTGCATCAGTTCTACAACACGGTGACCTTCGGCCGCTCGCCTTCGGGCTGGATCGTGCCTTATGTCTCTGAAAACTGGCGTGGCCAGAAGCCGCTCTATGACGTCGTTGACGCCAAGACCGGTGAAGTCGTGTTCGCGGCCGGCCAGAAGGTCAGCCCGCGCGCGGCCAATAAGGCGGCAAAGGACGGTCTCGAAGCCCTGCTGATCCCGACCGAAGAAATCTTCGGCCGCTATGCGGCGCTGGACCTCATCAATGAGCAGACCGGTGAAATCTACATCGAAGCCGGTGAAGAAGTCTCTGCTGAGAACCTCGAAAAGCTCGACAAGGCAGGCGTTGACCGCCTCGAACTGCTCGACATTGACCATGTGAACACGGGTCCTTGGATCCGTAACACGCTGAAGGTCGATAAGGCAGAAGACCGCGACATGGCGCTGGATTCGATCTATCGTGTCATGCGTCCTGGCGAACCGCCGACGAAGGAAACGGCTGAAGCGCTGTTCGCTGGCCTGTTCTTCGACAATGAGCGTTATGACCTTTCCGCGGTTGGCCGTGTGAAGCTCAACATGCGCCTTGGCCTCGACGCGCCGGACGATCTGACGACGCTGCGTAACGAAGACATTCTGGCCGTTGTGAAGACCCTTGTGGATCTGAAGGACGGCAAGGGCGAAATCGACGATATCGACAACCTCGGTAACCGTCGTGTCCGCTCGGTCGGTGAGCTTCTGGAAAACCAGTATCGCATCGGTCTGCTCCGCATGGAGCGCGCTGTGAAGGAGCGTATGTCTTCGGTCGACGTTTCGACAGTGATGCCGAACGATATGATCAACGCGAAGCCGGCTGTGGCGGCTGTCCGCGAATTCTTCGGCTCGTCGCAGCTGTCGCAGTTCATGGATCAGACCAACCCGCTGTCGGAAGTGACGCATAAGCGTCGTGTGTCCGCACTTGGACCAGGCGGTCTGACGCGTGAGCGCGCAGGCTTCGAAGTCCGCGACGTTCACCCGACCCACTATGGCCGTATCTGCCCGATTGAAACGCCGGAAGGTCCGAACATCGGTCTCATCAACTCGCTGGCCTCGTTCAGCCGCGTCAACAAATATGGCTTCATCGAAACGCCTTACCGTCGCATCGTCGACGGCAAGGTGACCAGCGATGTCGTCTATCTGTCGGCCATGGAAGAAGCCAAGCACACGATCGCGCAGGCCAACGCCGAGCTGACCGAAGATGGCAGCTTTGTTGAAGAGCAGATTTCGTCGCGTGAAGCCGGCGAATTCCTGATCGCCAACCGTGAACAGATCACGCTGATGGACGTTTCGCCCAAGCAGCTCGTTTCGGTCGCCGCATCGCTCATTCCGTTCCTGGAAAACGATGACGCGAACCGCGCACTCATGGGATCGAACATGCAGCGTCAGGCTGTGCCGCTCGTTCGTGCCGAAGCGCCGTTCGTTGGCACCGGCATGGAAGAAACGGTTGCCCGTGACTCTGGCGCCGCCATTGGTGCCCGTCGCGCAGGGATTGTCGACCAGGTCGATGCGACCCGTATCGTTGTCCGCGCAACTGGTGAAGTCGATGCCGACCAGTCGGGCGTGGACATTTACCGTCTCCAGAAGTTCCAGCGTTCCAACCAGAACACCTGCATCAACCAGCGTCCGCTGGTGAAGGTAGGGGATCCGGTGGCGGCAGGTGATATTATCGCCGATGGTCCGTCGACGGAACTGGGTGAACTCGCCCTTGGCCGCAACAGCCTCGTCGCGTTCATGCCTTGGAATGGCTACAACTACGAAGACTCCATCCTGATCAGCGAACGCATCGTGAAGGATGACGTCTTCACCTCGATCCACATCGAGGAATTTGAAGTCATGGCCCGCGACACCAAGCTTGGGCCAGAAGACATCACGCGCGACATTCCGAACGTCGGCGAAGAAGCGCTTCGCAGCCTTGACGAGGCGGGCATTGTCTACATCGGTGCTGAAGTTGAGCCGGGCGACATCCTCGTCG
>CAJBSR010000411.1 GCA_903958285.1 uncultured Sphingomonadales bacterium | reverse complement strand
GATCTGACACAAAAGCAGGTCTCCGTTCTGTGGCTGGTGGACGATCACCCGGATATCGCCCAGACCGATTTAGCCCATCGCATGCGCATGGATCGCGCGACGACGATGGCCATCATCAACCGGCTTGAAGCACGCGACCTTCTTATCCGAGGCAAGTCCGAAACGGATGGTCGAAAGCAGACGCTCAACCTGACGGATGCCGGGAAGGAAATGCTGCGCGTGGCGAAGCAGGCCATTTTAGATCATGAAAACTGGTTGAAATCGCGCTTTTCGGACAAGGAAGTGACCAAACTTATTGAACTGCTGACGCGCATCCACGAATAAGTAGCCGCCATCCATTCACCAGCAACACCTGAGAAGTTCCAATTGGGAGAGAGACCGTGAACGACCCTAGAACGATCATAGACACGACAGCTATGAGCGCCCGCCAATGGATCGTGGTCGCTCTCATGGTGATCCTCAACGCGCTTGATGGCTTTGACGTTCTCTCCAGCGCCTTTGCAGCGCCTGGGATAACTAAGGAATGGGGTATTGAACGCTCCGCGCTGGGTGTTGTCCTGTCCGCGGAATTGGTCGGCATGGGGTTTGGCTCCATTTTGCTGGGCGGCATGGCAGATCGTTATGGGCGCAAAGGCGCAATGCTGACCTGTCTCCTGTTCATGGCGGGCGGTATGTACATGGCCAGCACAGCCGGTGGTGTCACGTCCATGGTAGCTTACCGCTTCATCACTGGCATCGGCATTGGCGGTATGCTGGCCGCCACAAATGCCGTGACGGCGGAGAGCAGTAACGCAATCTTCCGCCGCGCCGCGATCGCAGCTTATGTGGCGGGGTATCCGCTGGGCGCAATCATTGGCGGTATTGCGGCGTCGCAGTGGCTGTTGCCGGATCATGGCTGGCGCGGAATCTTTCTGTTTGGCGCGGTGGTTACAGCGGTGGTTATTCCCATCATTGCTTGGCTTGTGCCTGAAACTGCCGCCTTTCAGGCGACGCGGCGCAACCTGAAAGGTGTTAATCAGACTCTCTCTGCCTTTGGCAAGGCGCCCATCGAAACCTTGCCAATTCTGGATGAGACAGCGCCCAAGCCGCGCCTGACGGATATTCTGTCTAACCCGAAGCTGCGGCCGATCACATTGTTGCTGGCGTTCGCATACACGTTCCACAGCATCACTTTCTATTACATCCTGAAGTTTGCGGTCCAGATCGTGGCTGACTATCCGCCCGGCTATCCGGCGTCAGAGGCCGCTACGGTCCTGACATGGGCCAATGTCGGCGGCTTTATGGGCAGCCTGTCCTTCGGCTTTGTCATGGCAAAGCTGGGCATCCGCTGGCCGACGGCGTTTATGCTGCTGGTCGGGTCAGTCGCAGTGGCATCTTTTGGGCTGGGTCGCGAAACCCTGTCCGCTTGGCAATGGGCGACAATTATCAGCGGGTTCTTCACCAATGCCGCGATCAGCGGTTTCTATGCCGCTTTTGCCAGAGGCTTCCCTACGCATGCGCGTGGCACCGGTACCGGCTTTGCGCTCGGCGTTGGTCGTCTGGGCGCGGCGGGAAGCCCCTTGCTCGCCGGGGCGCTGTTTACCTGGCTCGGCAATGATCAGCTGTTGACCGTTTCCGCGATCATGGCTTCAGGCTCTGTGCTGGCGTTGGTCCTGTTCCTGATGTTGCCCGAAAAGGACGGCGATGACATTCTGGCAGAGGCTGAAAAAGCCTAAGGGTTACGCTAAGCCAAGTTCCTCCAAGGCGCGGGCGCGCAACAGGTGCTTCTGCACCTTGCCCGATGCTGTGCGGGGGATGCCATCCGTAACGATGGCGGTCTTCGGCACTTTGAACTTGGCAAGGCGTTCCGTGCAATGGGCCACCACCTCTTCAGGGGTGATGGTGTATCCGGGCACGGGAATCACGTAGGCACGGCCGACTTCGCCCCAGCGTTCATCCGGCACGCCGACCACGGCGCATTCGCCAATAGCCGTTAGTTCGGCGAGGACCGCTTCAACTTCTGCCGGATAGACGTTCTCGCCGCCGGAGATGTACATGTCCTTCTTGCGGTCGACGATGTAGAAGAACCCGTCCTCATCGCGCATGGCGGCGTCACCGGTCACGAACCAGCCATCGACAAAGGCCTTGGCCGTTAGGTCCGGCTGCTTCCAATAACCATGCGCCACGCAAGGGCCGCGCACCAAGAGCTCACCACGTTCGCCGGTTGGGACTTCATTGCCGTCATCATCAACGATCTTAGTTTCAACCGTCATCAGGGGCAGGCCGCAGCTGCCGGCTTTCCGAAGCAGTGTCGGCAAATCATGCGCCGGCATCGCAAAGTTGGAGCCTGTCTCGGACATGCCGAAGCCTTCTGAAATGCGGATGCCCGCTTTCACGAAGCGCTCTGACTGCGCCTTTGGGTTTGGTGCGCCGCCTATCGCCCAGCTGACGATATTGCTCAGCTTTTCCGGCGCAAATGTCGGCTGGTTCCAAAGGGTGGCTGCCATCTGCGGGACCGAGAAATAATGGGTCACGCCCAGCGTGGGGTCAGTCATCCGCTCCAGCGTGTGGACGGGGTCAAAGCCTTTGGAGATGAGCAGCGTGGCCCCGGCCTGAATGGGGCAGCGCGCCGCTGCATAAAGGCCTGCTGTGTGGAATAAGGGCATGTCGCACAGGAACACGCTGCGCATCGTGACGTCATTGCCATAGATGAAGTTGGCGCAGCCCCAAAAGGCGTTCTCTTCGGATAGCATGACGCCCTTGGGGCGACCGCTGGTACCGGAAGTATACAGGAATGTCGCGACATCGCCAAAGGGGCGGCGGGCTTCGGGAGATGGCTTGGCACCGTCCTGTCCAAGCGACAACATATCGGCCATCGCTATGGCACGACGCGCGGCTGACGGCGGTGCGAACTCGGGATCATGAAACACGATTTCCGGCTCTGCATCTGCTGCCAGCGCATCAATTTCGGCACTGGCCAAGCGCCAGTTGAACGGCACAAAGATTGAGCCTGCGCGCGCCCCCGCATGCTGAAGGATAACCATCTCTGCGCAATTCTTCGAAAGCGTTGCAAGCCGAACGCCGCTGTTCGGACCGAACTCGCCTTCAATCCAGGCGGCCAAGCGATCAACCGCTTGGTTGAGCGTCCCGTATGTCCAGCGTCGATCGCTCTCAAGATCGACAATCGCCAGCGCATCAGGGTTTGCGCGGGCGTAGGAATGGATGGGATCGCAAAAGGTCATGACAGGATCGCGCTTTGCATTTTGGAGAGGGGTGGAGATGGGTGGGGTTCCGCCAAAGACGAAACCCCAGTTTATCTTATGACTTCACCTTGTTCACGTCGAACGTTTCCAGCCCCGGCTTGAAGCTCT